>NZ_JBMDKC010000042.1:0-47098 GCF_057809515.1 Bacillus sp. FG16 | reverse complement strand
TTAGTTCAAATGAACAAAAGTTAATATTGTGTCTATCCTTAAGTTGATGGGCATGGCTGTCGTTCCAATATTACGAGAAAAAGCGTTTCTACTTCTTACTTGTTTTTCTTTCTACAAATTAAAACAGTACGAACAAGCTACTCGCTACTTACAGCAATATTTACATTGCGCCGTGCATCTGAATACCGAGGAAAAAGAGCCTGTATTCTTTCATGAAGTTGATATGTATATGAAAAAGCTAGTAGAAAGTGCAATGTGATTTCACATTGTGCTTTCTACTAGTGCTTTATCACAATTTTATATCCTATCCTACAACTCCCAAGTAATATTCATTTCTTCAAATGAGTCCTTACTAACTTCCAATCCTTCGCTATCTTCCGTTCCAATCATTGCTATTTCTTCTTTAGACAACTTAATTTCCTCATTTGGACTTTGGATTTTTTTCTTATACACGAGTTGTAAAAGCTCTATTTGTTCCTCTGTCAGTTCATACTCTTCTTCCAGTCTTTCTATTGCTGATTCTGTATCAAGTAATGGAATTTCTAATAAGAATCCGCCGTGCTCTTCCATCTCTTCAAATGAATCAATTGAATACGCACCGCTATCCTCAATCCAAAATGCAGTTGTAATAAAAGGAACTGTTTCGCCTTCTACTTCTTCTAATACGTATTGAAGTGCTTCTTCTTTCGCAATATCTATTACTTCCGAAGGTGCCCCTTCAAAATAATTTTTCGCATCAATCCACTCATCAATTCTCTCGCTATTCACATCTTGAAGACATACAATCGTGTAATTCGGATGAAACGTAATTGTCCCTTGTCCGCCTTGGCTATCTTGCATACTATAGTTAAATCCATCCCATGAACTTTCATGTGAGAAATCTGGACAATGCGCTACATTAATTGCATGGGCAATCGCATTTAAAATGCAGCCTTTCCATAGTTGTTCTTTATCTATATGTAATTTATATTTACTCATCATCTTCCCCCATGCGCATATTTTTTTCTATTATCTTTCCTCTACACAATACTTGTAAATACTTTTCTATCTACTACAAAATAAAAAAGACTTCCTTTTTAAAAGGCGTCTTTTTATAGTTGAAAATTTACTAATAAATAAAACGAATTATTTAATAAATGAATCCCAATTGGAACGAGTAAATTCTTCGTTTTCTTATATGTGTATGCTAAACATATGCCCATACCAAAAATATATAAAATACTCCCTACTGTAAGGGGGTGCCCTAAAGTAAATATGAAAGCACTTATAGCAGCACTACTAAGTGTAGAGAAGCGCTGAGATAATTTCATAAAAAACATACCTCGAAATACAATTTCCTCCCAAATAGGCGCAAAAGTTGTGAGCACAACTACGTATAGAATGATTTCACTTGTAGTAGGTTCTATTACTATATTAGATTCATCCACACCAAGCCCATGTGGTAAAACTACATTTAATACCGCAAGATACATAAGCATTACAATCGTTGTTATTACTATCGTTACATAATGTTTAAGATTATTGAATTGTAATGATTTTATTAAATGTAAACAGTAATTTCTCGCTGGTGCATATATTAAAATAATTATAAAAAATGTAAAAGGTGAAATGAGATGATTTACATACCACGGATATAATGAGAAGTCATATAAAAAGTTCAAATAACCAATTCCATACATTACCCCAAAAATAATTACTATCATACTGATTACCTGTAGCATACTCATTTTTACATTCTTTTCTTTATATGTAACTAATTCCGTTTCCATTATATCCCCTCCAGTATAATTAAACCTTTTAAACCATTATATACCAAATTCAACGTAAAAAAAGACAATACACCCCACTGTATTGTCCATTTTCTTCCCTACCATTTCTCTCTACACGTCTCAATTAAATGCAGTAAGTACCTCTTCGTCATATCTGCCCTTCTCCACCTTGAGAGCATTCTCTTTTCTTTTGAATTCTCCCGTATTCTCGCTACTTCTTTTAATAAGAGCTCCCATTCCTCCGCTGAACATTCTAACAAGTATTGCAATCCTCTATCTTTTGAAACGATTGTTTTATGATCTAGTGTATATAAAATACGTCCCATCGTAACGACAGCTGATTCTACCCACTCTTCTACAAAAAATAAATATGGCTTCTTCGCTTTTTCACTCCAGTACTGTTCTACGTTGTATTTCATCGTATTTACTACATCATTCCATTGTATTTGCAGCGGAAGATCTTCTGCTTCTTTTCCGGTAACTGTAATGCCTTGATTTTTCAACGTCCACCATGTGACCGCATTAATATCCCAATAACCAATGTCCGCTTTTCCTTCTGCACAATACACGTACTCGTTCATTTCATCATTGTATTTCCCTAAGTCAGCAAGCGGAATATACATACCGTCCATTCTTTTACCTAGCGTATTATCACTAAGTTTCTTATGTAGTTCCACAAGCTGCTGTTTTTCAGCTCTATTCACGGAATCATTTATCACTGTAACAAAATCAACATCGCTCGTTTCCTTATGAAATGCACCTAGTGCGATGGATCCGTAAATATATACCCCAACTATTTTTTCATCCAAAAAAATTTCTTTTAATTCTACTGTGTACCGCTCCATTAACTGTTGTACTTCCATTGGTAACGCATGCTTCACTCCATTTTTCACATCTATCCCTCCAATAAAAAAAGCCTTTGCAAATTCGCAAAGACTTCTTGTTTTATAAATATTTCTCGATTTCTTCGTAAACATCCTTCAAACGAGGATTTCCTTCTCCAACAATTTCTCCATTTACAAGAACGACCGGATAAAATAAATCTTCTTCCACTACGCGCTCTGCGAATGCTTTCTTATCTTCATCTTCTTGTTCTTCTTGGAAATCAATATACTCGAAATTAAATTTATTTTCTTGTCCTTCATATTTACGACCAATTGCCGCTTGCAACCATTCAAACGTTTCTGTTGAAGATGGCATTCCGACGCAGCTCGCACAAATTACTTTCGTCCCATACACTTGAACATTAACCATTTCTTCTCCCCCGCCTCTTGTTTCAACAGTATATTCAGATGTCTTATTACATAAGCACATCATTTTACAAACTTATTCCATACCCCTATACTGAAAAAACACGATACAATATTTCGACAATAAAACAAGAAGAGAAAAAATAGATTTTCCCCTCTATCTTGATTATAATAAAACTGATGAAAGGAGTCGATAAAAATGGAAAACCCACATATGCAAGAACAAGTATTAGAAGTATTAGATAAATTACGTCCATTCTTACTTCGCGATGGCGGAGACGTTGAATTAGTAGACATTGAAGAAGGTATCGTAAAACTACGCCTTATGGGTGCATGCGGAAGCTGCCCAAGTTCTACAATCACACTAAAAGCTGGTATCGAGCGCGCGTTACTTGAAGAAGTACCAGGCGTTATCGAAGTAGAACAAGTATTTTAATCTAAAAGCGGAAGCGGCTCGTTCAGAGCCGCTTCCTAAAAAGAGACCAATTTCGGTCTCTTTTTTTATTCACATAACTATTCCGCTTTAACATCATAAAACAAAATTGGAAATCCCTCTCAAAAAATGCGATAATTAATACTATATAGTGAATCGTTCACACATATACAGTAAAAAAACATAGGGGGACGACAGATGCCAAAAATGGGGAACACTTTTGTAACAATTCAAGAACTAGAAAAGAAAAAAGAGTATTTATTAGGCCTTTCATCCGTTATACCAACATGGAATACAAGCTATCAATTTTTATTTAAAGAAATCCAGCAAGAATTATTAGGTAAAGTAAATGAAAAGCTCGAAAGGCATCAATTCGTTTTAAATATATGTACAGATCAGCAGGTAGGGGCATAATGTATTACATAAAATTGTGGTATATAAAAAAGAGACCTCACTCGGTCTCTTTTTTATATTTTTAAGATAACCAATCTAATTTTCTAATCCCAAGCTTATCTACTGGTAAACGAAGTGAGCCATAAAAATGCTTCATAAATTGCTCTGAGCGGTTCACATCATGTAAAATGGCTTCTAAGCGATCTCTATATATGCTTTTTTGTTCTTCGTTTCCAGTTTGGTAATATCGTTCGACCGTTTCAAAATAGTGAAGCGGGAACAGGAGCCTTGCAAATAATAAGCGCCAACCAAATGAGGATAGCGAATAATTACGTTCATAATCTGTAACAAATTGAACAATTGTTTGCTCCCAGTCTTTCTTTTTTTCTATCATCATATGGCGGATCCATTCTGCAATATCTCGACTCGGGTGATCATACACCCAATCAAAAGGAAGTTTGAGCCGCTTCGTTTGATGCCATAATAAAGGTGTGAATCGTTCTTGGCAAATTGTTGCTGCATCCGTTAGTTGCGGCGTATCATCCATTTCTGTATCGACAACATATTGAATTGCATTTTCTGCAACTCCTAAGTAATACGGGAAGGATTCAATAAACAATTGATCGAATACATCTGAAGGGTGGTTCATCACTTGTGATTGCCAAAACTTTTCTAATTGATCGAGCCTTTTTTCCCATAACGCTTTCCATTCACCAATACGGCTTAATTGCTCAATTTCTTCTGGAAAGAATGCACCTCGTTTATGGAATATAGAAAGCTCACTTCCTAATGACATAGCATGTCGTTCTAACGTGCGCATACCTTTTAATAAGCAGTAATTTTGTTCTTCTATCTCACTTACATAGTAGCCGTGTATAGTCGGAACGAAAGTCGCTACAGTTATATCCCCTTGCTGGTTCATATAATCACTGAGCTTTTTCATCTCTACAAGTACTTCTTCCTCCATTTCTCCAATTGGAACAAGTACATAAATTTTGTTGCGAATCCAAAAGCTTTTATAGGGGCCAAGGGGGATTAATTCTTTAACATGCATGTGATAATGCTCATAAATATGATGAATCATCGCAGTCGCCACCTATGGTTTTTCTATATATATATGAGCTTGTGCTCGCCTTTCATTCCTATGCACATGATAAAGCAACGAAACGTATACAAATACTAAAAAGAAAAAAAGGTGATAAACATGAAAGAATCAAATCAACTACAAGAAAGAGCATTACAACTATTACAAGAACGCGGTGTAACAATTGACGATATTGCTGAACTTGTTCATTTTCTTCAAAAAAAATATCATCCAAATTTAGAGATGTCAGAATGCCGTTACAATGTAGAACGTGTACTATCAAAACGTGAAGTACAAAACGCACTGATTACTGGTATCGAACTTGATGTCCTTGCTGAAAAGGGAATGCTAAGTGCGCCGTTACAAGATATCGTAAAACGTGATGAAGGCTTATACGGAATTGATGAAGTTATCGCACTTTCTATCGTGAACGTATACGGCTCTATCGGTTTCACGAACTTTGGATATATCGATAAATTAAAACCTGGTATTTTAGAATACTTAAATGATAAATCAACTGGAAAGGTGCACACGTTCCTTGATGATATCGTTGGCGGAATCGCTGCCGCTGCATCAAGCCGTTTAGCGCACCGATCTGAGCACTCAGAGTAATAATGTTTTCTAGGCCGTCAGTTTCATGCTGACGGCCTTTCGTATTCCATAAGCATAAATTCTCTTCCACGACTCGAAAAAATAGGCCCTTGCTTAAATCCGATATTTTTATATAGCGTAATTGCTCTTGTATTAAATGTTGCTACACTTAATCGAAACATTTTCGAATTAAATTCCTTAGCAGCAAACGCTATTCCAGCTTGGAAAAATTCTTTCCCCATTCCTTTCCCAGTTAACGCCGGCTTCATACCAAGTCCGATATCAATCACATCTTCTCCACCATATAAATTAGCATCTCTTCCACCTGGTACTTGTGCATTTTCTCCAAAACAAAAATAGCCGATGAACTCTCCTTGATCGTCACAACAGCCATAATAAGTTCCATCTAATAATTCTTTTATTACTTCTTTCTCGCCTGAAAAACTATATAAATTATATGGTTCCTCGTACGCCCACATATTTATCTCATTTGCTTCTTCCTCTGTTAACTTATGTATATCCACTTTCTCTTTCCCCCTATTATATTTCTATTAACAATATTCGATATTCATCTTATAATTCATCTTTCTCAATATGTTTTTTTAATTTATCGCTTCATTTTAATGGAATATTTTTCTTATTATGTTACGATTAAACAGAATCATTACGAATAAGGTGGTGACAATGTGAATTACTTTTCTTACCTCTCCTTAGAAGAACGGCAAAATTTTTTCTATAAAGAACCTCTTAGTTTTTCAAAAAATATAGGGAAAGAACAACTAGCTTACGCACTAGGCGCTACACTATATACTCCTGGCACGAAAGAAACGATTGCGGAAGATATAATTAGAAAGAAACATGTGGATGCTACCTCAATTATTCTTTGTCTAGAAGACGCTATCAGCGATGAGGAAGTAAAACTTGCAGAGCAAAACATCGTCGTTCAAATACAGCAAATCGCCAACTTAGTCAGTGCCAACATACTAAATCAAGCAAACATCCCACTTGTTTTTATTAGAGTTCGACAGCCAAGTCAAATGAAGACAATTGTTACTGAATTAGGTAGTGCTGTTCATTGTTTATGTGGTTTTGTCTTTCCAAAATTCACACCGATTAATGGAAAAGCTTATATCGATCAGCTTGCATATATAAACGAGTTATACTCATTATCACTTTATGGAATGCCGATTTTAGAATCACCAGAAATTATGTATAAAGAAACACGGATAGAATCATTATTACAAATAAAGGATTTACTAGATTCCTATCGTGATCACATCTTAAATGTACGTATTGGTGCTACTGACTTTTCAAGTATATTTAGTATTCGGCGTAATAAATACACACCTATCTATCATATTACTGTTGTTCGTGATTGTATTTCGGACATTATTAACGTTTTCTCAAGGGCAACAAATGAATATATTATTTCAGGATGTGTATGGGAATATTTTTCTAATGATTATGAAGAAGGGCTCATCCAAGAGGTATCACTCGACCATGCAAATGGCTTAATTGGTAAGACAGTTATTCACCCATCTCATATTAAAGTTGTACAGGCAATGCATATTGTCACAATGGAAGATTATTTAGATGCGAGATCAATTTTACAAAATGCAGATACGTATAATGGAGTGCTAAAAAGTAGTTTTTCTAACAAAATGAATGAAGTAAAGCCACATTATGGCTGGGCTCGCAAGACCATTTTAAAATCTAATATTTACGGGGTGCTACATGAAAACAAACAATTTACCGATCTCCTTATTACAAACGCAAAGCAACACGTATAACGTTTTAAATAATATACAAGTTCATGTAGAAGTACGTGATAATCCATATAACTTAGCGCTAGACAATCTGTTTCAAATGGCTGCGAGAATAAATAAGAAACGTAGTTTTTTATTTGTGAGTACAATCCTTGGAAAGCATCTTCCTATTAAACCTGCAGTCTCTCTATCAAGTGGATTTGCTCTCGCTGCAAGATATATGGAAATGCTACATAATACTTCTCATCCATTTCAAAAAGAAATTTTAAATCTCATTTCATTAGAAATTGATGAAATCCCAGAGGAAGTATCTCGTTATCAATATCCTCTGCAAGAAGAAGTTTTGTTCATCGGATTCGCTGAAACAGCGACAGCACTTGGTCATTCTATGTTTCAATGCTTTCAAAATGCAAAGTATGTGCATACAACTAGGGAATCGATACCCAACCTAGAATCTGTCATTACATTTGAGGAAGAACATTCTCATGCAACATCGCACCGTTGTTATGTAGATGAAAGTTTTTTTCAAAACAACAATCCAATTGTTCTCGTAGATGATGAGATGACAACAGGAAAAACAGCATTAAATATTATTAGATCTATTCAAAATAAATTCCCAAGAGAAGAATATATAATTGCTTCTTTATTAGACTGGCGTTCTCATACTAATAGAAAACAATTTAAACAATTAGAAGAAGAACTTCAAATTAAGATTCATGTTATTTCTTTATTAGAAGGCAGTATTCATACAACTGGCCAACCATTAAATATTGCAAAAACAGATATTCAAATTAAAGAAACAAAACCTGATTTCAAAAAGCATACCCTTACCTGCCCAACATCACCCTATACATCAAATTATATAAAATATACTGGGCGATTCGGCATTTCAGCATATGAACAAAAGCACATTCATTCTTTCGCTCAAGAAGCAGGAAGAACTTTAAATAGAGAAAGAATTGGAAAACGAACACTTTGTCTCGGAACGGGTGAATTTATGTATATCCCAATGAAAATTGCTGCTGAAATGGGCGAAAATATTTTATATCAATCTACAACACGAAGCCCTATCCATCCTGTTTCAAATGATGTGAACTACGCCATTCATAATCATTTCTCATATCCAAGTCCTGAAGATTCTACTATTACAAATTACTTCTATAATATTTCACCTTATGATTACGATGAAGTATTTGTTTTTATTGAACGTGATTTAGGAGAAGAAGCCCTATCTCCACTTCTACAGCAGTTACAAACAGTTATTCCCTTTATTCATATCGTCTCATTTTCAAATAGCATAGAAAAGGAAGGTTGATAATTATGGTAAAAGTAAATTCTCATATTAGTAGTTACAATCCAAATGATGCTATTTTTCTATTAAAAGATATTAGTGATTTAATGAAAGAAAGCTCCACGGAAACTAGAGAACAAGCAATTCAAGCTGGCACACATTATTCCGAAATGTTACCAATGGAATATAAACCATCTAAAGCGTATATGGATTTATTCTTTTTTTCCCTGCAACAATACAAACACAAACTAGCCATCGCTGTTGGAGTTGTCGCCGAACAAATTATACAGACTAAAGGAACTAACCTTGTCCTCGTTTCATTAGCTCGTGCTGGTACACCTATTGGCATTCTTATAAAACGCTACATACGCTATCAATACAACCTTGATGTACCTCACTATTGTATTTCTATTGTTCGCGGACGCGGTATTGATGAAAATGCACTCCATTATATTTTGGAACATCACCCTAAAGAAACAATTCAATTCATTGATGGGTGGACTGGGAAAGGTGCAATAAAAAAAGAATTAGAATATGCAGTACACACATTTAACGAACGAAATAATACACACATTTCTCATTGTATGGCTGTGCTTGCTGATCCCGGTTACTGTACTTCAATTTACGGTACACGTGAAGATTTCCTTATTCCTAGCGCTTGCTTAAATGCAACCGTCTCTGGACTAATTAGCCGCACTGTACTAAATGACACCTATATCGGTCCAAATGATTTTCATGGTGTTAAATATTATAAAGAGCTAGAACAAGAAGATTTATCAAATTTCTTCATTGATGAGGTAACAGATTTATTCCCTTCTGTTCATTCTCATATAGATAATCAATTACGTTATATTGCTTCAACTTACACTGATCCCTCTTGGCAAGGATTAAAAGATATACAGTCTATCCAAAATCACTTTGAAATTGACGATAGTAACTTAATTAAACCAGGAGTCGGTGAAACAACTCGCGTATTACTCCGAAGAATACCGTGGAAAATTTTAATACGTAAGCAAAATAATCCCGATTTAAAGCATATTTTACTTCTTGCTAAAGAAAAGAATGTCCCTATTGAAATCTATGAGAATATGGCTTATTCATGTTGCGGGCTCATTAAGCCTCTTAAGAGGGAAACGATATGATTTTCGCCAGTGATCTTGATCAGACGCTTATTTATTCCCGGAAATCGTTTCGTGCCCCTATAGAAGATGAATCAATTCAACTCATTGAAACTTTAGATGGGAAAGAAATTTCTTTCATATCACATAAAACCATTTCACTACTAAAAAAATTGCAACTGCACTCACATTTCATCCCAGTTACAACAAGAACTATTGAGCAGTTTCAGCGTATTTCTTTATTCCAAGACGAAATCATTCCCGAATACGCAATTACAAGTAACGGCGGTAATATCCTTCATAACGGTAAACAAGATGGTACTTGGAACAGGATAGTAAAAGAAAGACTATCGTTTGAATGTATAGAGGGAAACGACATACTAAAGGAATTTGGACAAATAGCTCATAAAGATTGGGTTACATCACAAAAAACAGCTGATGATCTATTCCATTATTGCATCGTTAAACGAGAGAACATTCCTTATGATGAATTATCATCCTTCACTTCCTGGTTAGACAAACAAGGCTGGAATCATTCACTTCAAGGTAGAAAGCTATACTTTGTACCAAAACCAATTAACAAATGGGACGCCGTGCAATATATAAAAGAAATTTTGCAAATAGATACGATTATTACAGCTGGGGATTCTTTACTTGATTTATGCATGCTTGAAAAGGCGAACCATGCCTTCGCACCACTTCATGGTGAATTAGGGGCAATGCATGACAACTTACAATCCCATATTTTAAAAACAGACGCAATCGGCATATATGCCGCAGAAGAAATCGTAAATAAATCACTTCAAATTATTCACAGTTCATTACCTACCTCACGGTCATAATATGCACAATTGCATACGCACCGCAATTAAACAAATGGTACAATTTATTTGAATCGCTGTTGCTACACTTCTTGATTAAAGAAAAGGCGTTAACACGGAAATTAGCGTCTTATCAACCTCAAGCAATTGGCACATTTTGTCATCTTAAAAGACACTCGAAAGAGTGTCTTTTTTTCTATATTCCACAAGGACTTACTCATTTCAAAGTATAAATACATAAAATAATGTAAATCGTTACACGAATAAATCACTTTCTAAAAGTTATGAAATAGATTCAAAATAAAAAAGCACTCTTCACTAGAGTGCTTTTTACTTTCAAACAAGGAGGCTACATATATGGATAGTACTCTCGTATTTAACTTCGGCATTGGTATTGTCATCATTTTATTTGTTTTCTTTGTTCTTTGTATGAGTGGGGTATAGAAAGGCGATTTTGGGCGTCTTTTTATACATACATATGTCTTCCTTGACTTCCGTAATACAAGTAACCATAATAGTTACAGATATACAAATAACTATTCACTTATCCACAAATAGGAGGAAGAACAATGAAACATGTAATCGTTTATGCACATCCAAATACAGAAAGCTTCAACCATGCGATTTTAGAAACAGTAAAAAGTGAATTAGAAGGAAAAGGTCACGAAGTACGTGTTCGTGATTTATACGAATTAAACTTCAATCCAGTATTAGGCGCTTCCGATTTCATCTCATTTGCTCAAGGAAATACACCAGAAGATATTAAAGAAGAGCAAGAGCATATCTCTTGGGCGGATAGCATTACATTCATTTATCCAGTTTGGTGGGCGGGACTTCCTGCTATTTTAAAAGGATACGTTGACCGTGTATTTAGCCATGGCTTCGCTTATGCTTACGGTGAAAACGGCATTGAAAAGTTATTAAGCGGTAAAAAAGGATTGTTATTATCTACAATGGGCAATACGAAAGAAGCATACACAGCAGGCGGCATGTTTGATGCAATGAAGAAAACAGCGGATGTTGGTATTTTTGAATTTACAGGCATTGAAACAATTGAGCATACATTCTATACAAGTGTCCCTTCTGTGGATGACAGTGTGCGTAAGCAATATCTTGAAGAAGTGAAAGACGTTGTGAATCGTGCGTTTTAAATAAATTTATATCAGCGATTTTTTTAATATATCAGCGCAACTCAGATTATATCAGCGATTTTCTAAATATATCGGCGATTTTTCAAATATATCGACTTACCGACAAAAATCGACACTAGTCACAACGAAATAAAAAAAGCTGTTCCAAAGTTTGGAACAGCTTTTTTCATTACATCTTCTCAATCCACTCCGTCAAGTTATGCACAACTTGCGTCGGTTGAACTTCGTATTCTGTTAACTTCTCCACAGTTGTGACTCCAGTGTGGACAAGAAGCGTATGCATACCAGCATTTACTCCTGCTAAAATGTCTGTATCATAGTTATCCCCAACCATTAATGCTTCATCTTTTCCTATACCAAGAACTTTTAAAGCTTGTTCCATAATGATTGATTCTGGTTTTCCGATAAAGATTGGATCCACACCTGTCGATACTGCTACAACCGATGTTAATGAACCGTTACCTGGTAATAATCCTCGCTCAGTTGGGATGGCAATGTCCCCATTTGTGGAAATAAACGTTGCGCCGTTACGCACAGCAAGACACGCTTTTGCTAACTTTTCATATGTGATGTCACGATCTAAACCAACAACAACGAAATCAGGATTTTCATCCACAAGTTCAAATCCTTTTTCCACAAGAGCATCGTGTAAGCCTTCTTCACCAATCATATATACAGTTGCATCTTGTTTACGTTCATAAATGAAGTTCGCTGTCGCCATACTCGTTGTAAATACTTGCTCCGCTTTCGCTGGAATATCGAAACGAACAAGTTTTTCTGCCACTTGTTCTGGTTTGCGAGTTGAGTTATTCGTAACGAATAAATATGGAATGCCGCGCTCTCCTAATGCTTTGACGAAGTCGCTTGCTTCTTCAATTTGTTCTTCTCCGCGATACATCGTACCGTCTAAGTCAATTAAGTAACCTTTATACATCGATTATGTCTCTCCTTCTATGCTAACGTTCTCACCTTATCATACCACTTTTATATTACCCGCTTTTCCAAAAGAAAAAAACGCTTTACCTTAAAGCGCCCCATAACGTTCATTTTTTCTCTTTTATTTGGTAAGAACAACTACAATCGCCCTCGCACATGTTTGCTAGCGTTTTCACATCTGCGTTCGTAAATAAACGCTTATACATCTCTTTTTCATCTTCACATACTTGCGGGAATCTTTCTGCAATTTCTTTTAACGGACAGTTTTGTTTTTCAATTACGAAAGAATTCTCTCCGTCTCTCTTTATTTGAACCATATAACCATTTCTCTCTTGCATAGCTGCTATCTCTTGCACTTTATATGCTAAATTCTTTTGATTACTTACTCTCTTTTGCAACTGTTCTTCCATACGCTTCGTTCTCTCTTTTAAAACGTAATGAAGTATTTTTTCATCGCCCATTCGAGCTAAATCTTCTAGCATATCAATCGCAAATTGCTTATACTCTTTCGGGAATGTATCTTCTCCCTTTTCACTTAATCCATACAAATAAGTTGGTCTTCCGACATGTTGCCTTACCATCTTAGAATAAATGAGTCCGTCTTTCTCAAGATTACTTAAATGTCTTCTGATTGCCATTTCTGTAATCTCTAAAACGTCAGCCAATTCAGCTACTGTGTGCTCTCCCTTTACTTTCAACAATTGCACAATCTCGTCTTTCGTAGTACGTGCTTCCCCCATACTTCACCCTTCTCCCTTTTCTTTCTCACATACAATATAAGATCCCCAAAAGGTATTCTCTGGGGATCTTATAAGCATAATTATTCTGGTACAAATGCAGATACAGGTCCTAATTCCTTTTCTAAATAACTGCGAATATTTGCTGGGTACTTTTCTACCACTGCAATATGTTTTTGAATCGTCTTATATAATTCATCATGATTCATTTGAATATAATCTTGCGTAAGCATTTTTCGAAGAAGGATAATTTCTTTCATCCCTTGTCCATCTTCTTCACTTATCACTCGCTCGTCCATTAAAATATCAATAATATCTTCATAGCTTCCTGGATCGCGCATAATAAATCCATCAATCATCGCATTTCCTACATCTAATACAGTATCAATAATAAGATGGGCTATGCGCTCTAATGCGTAAAATTCAAACTCGGTTTCATATATCTTTTTCTTTTGAAATGTACTTGTTGCTCGTTCTAAACATACTAGCATTTGTTCTATTTTCTTTCTGTCTACAAAATACATGAATGTCACCTACCTGGAAATTAAAGCATTTACATTTTAATTGTAACGCTTTCTTCTGAAAAAATCGACAATTTTTCGAATTCACCTTTTCTCCGTTATTTGTTATAGTTATATTTGTATGATTTTTGAAATTGGAGGAATGGAATCTTGGAACGTGAACTCGCACTAGAAATTGTCCGTGTAACAGAAGCAGCAGCCTTAGCATCCGCACAGTGGATGGGCCGCGGAAAGAAAAATGAAGCAGATGATGCAGCAACTACAGCAATGCGTGATATGTTCGATTCAGTAAACATGGCAGGTACAGTTGTAATTGGTGAAGGAGAACTTGATGAAGCACCGATGTTGTATATTGGTGAAGAACTAGGAACAGGTAACGGTCCAGAAGTAGATATCGCCGTTGATCCATTAGAAGGTACAAACATCGTTGCAAAAGGTCTTGCAAATGCAATGGCAGTTATTGCAATCGCAGACAAAGGGAACCTTCTTCATGCTCCTGATATGTACATGGAAAAAATCGCGGTTGGTCCAAAAGCAGCTGGTAAAATTAGCTTAGATGATCCAATTGAAAAAACAATTGAAATTGTAGCAGAAGCTAACAATAAAAAGATTCGTGACCTAACGGTTATCGTTCAAGAACGTGAACGTCATCAAGATATTATTGACCGTGTTCGTGCAAAAGGTGCACGCGTAAAATTATTTGGTGACGGTGATGTTGGTGCGTCAATCGCAACAGCACTACCTGGAACGGGTATCGACTTATTCGTAGGTATTGGCGGAGCTCCAGAAGGTGTTATTTCTGCAGCAGCATTAAAGTGCCTTGAAGGTGAAATGCAAGCTCGCTTAGTTCCAATGAACGAAGAAGAAGAAGCTCGTTGTCGTGAAATGGGATTAGAAGACCCTCGTCAACTTCTTATGTTAGATGACTTAGTATCTGGGGATGATGCAATCTTCTCAGCAACTGGTGTATCTGCTGGTGAGTTATTAGACGGTGTTAAATTCCTTGGCGGAGATTTAGCTGAAACATACTCTATCGTAATGCGTTACAAAACAAGAACAGTACGATTCATTAAAACGCATCACCATTTAGATCATAAACCACACTTAAACTTAGATATTTAATAAAGGAGCCATGTGTATGGAAGAACGTTTCTTTCTGTACGACGACACTGTCGCTACAAAAACTCGTTTCGTTAGCTTTATGGGAGAAAATGAGCGTCATGATTTAGCGCTTTTATACTCCGATCGTCATTACGGTAAAACAATTGTACTTGATATGCAAAGTAATAAATTTGCAATTATCGGTGCTGACGATTTAAACGAACCAGGCTACTTAGAGCACGCATTTTCTATGACTGAAGAAATTGCAGAAGAACTACGCTCATTTTTATTTGAACTTATATAATTTATCGTATGCACCAGCTATTTTAGCTGGTGTTTTTTTGTTATAAGAGTTTTGAATTTTCAATCTTCTATGTTATAATTAAGAATAAATCTATTTGGATAGAAAGGACGTTATCTACGTATGCCAACATTTACTTTGTAATGGACCAGCAATCGGATAGCATTACTCTCAAAAAAGCACCTCGCTTTTTCAAGGGAGTAGTCTGCCCATTCCCATTACAAAGGAACGTAACGCATCTGTAGTATGATGTTTACGGAGGTTCCTCTTTGGGGAACTCCTTTTATTTTTGTCTATTTCTCATGTCTTCATACTACAAAACATCCAAATAGCTGTATTACGTTTCTTTGCCACTACTATAAGAGGTGAAGAAAAATGCAGAAAGTACAACTTTCTTGGAGTTTATATGAAAACGAGCAAAACACAATCGAAAAATATTGTAAAAATTGCAGACGTACTACCCTATTTACCGACACAAATATTCGTAGGCATAACGCCAACGGAAAAAACATATACCGCTTTGCCATTTATAAATGTCCGAAAGACCATACGTGGAATCAAAAACTGCGTATTTATAAATCATTTACTGATCACGTTGAAACAGTCGATATGACGCAGCATGATCAACCAGAAACAACTACTACCATTTCCATTACGCAACATAAAGAAAGTGGCTTAGCCGAAATCACGATCGTATTAGATATCGTTTTCGGTTCTCACCGCATTGATAAAGCCTTATCCACATATATTTCCGACTGGAGCCGTACACTCATTGTGGATAAAATTAAAAATGGGGATATTCAATTGAACGGACAACAAATGAAGCCAAATACAATACTTTCTGAAGGCGATCATATCTCGATTTGTTTATAAGCGAGAATATGTAAAAAATCCTCTTACAATTGTAAGAGGATTTTTTTATTTCTTCACTTTTCGTAATACGAAGTGTGCACAACCGAAGTTACAGTACTCGTATAAATACTCCGTTAACGTACTAATTTTCGTATCATATGTCGCACGTTGGTTACTATCATCAAAGAATCCGCGCAATCTAAGTTGCTCATATCCCCAGTCTCCAACGATATAATCATATTTATTTAAAATTTCTGCATAGCGCTCTTTAAATGCTTCTTCACTAAAACCGTCACGAAAGTTTTTAATTACTTCGTACTGAACATTATTAATGCTCACCGTAGCATGAATCTCTTGCTCTTGCTTTTGCTCCATCATTAACTTCCTCTCTAAGCATTCTTCTTTTTATCGTATCACAAAGCATAACAACCAACAATTTCAAATACAAAAAATTGCAAATTAGTACATGCTATGGAGAAGGAGGTGATACATCGTGAAAAAACAAATTTTACTTTCCCTTCTCACTCTTTCCTTATTTGCAGGCTGCCAAACAAATAATAAAGCCGAAATGGAGCGCGAAGAAGGAAGCCGTGTTCTTGTTTCCAATAAAAACGACATGTATCATACAGAAAATACAAATACAAGACTCACGAGAGTCGGTTATTCTTCTAAACAAAAACATGAAGTATCTAACAAGCAAGTAGGGGCCATTAATCGCGAGAAGGTCGCTGAAATGATTACAAGCATGACAGTCAAACTTCCTGACGTTACAAACGCTGCTACACTCGTTACTGATGATGAAGTGTTCGTTGTATACCGCGCAAACACAACGGATCCAAAACTTGTAGCAGATCAAGTATATAAAACCGCTTTGTCCATCGTCCCTCGCTATTATAAAGCATATGTATCAACAGACCAAAAGTTGATTTCCCAAATTCAAGGCCTTCAATCTGGCGCATTAAATGATACAGAATATACGCAAAGCCTCGATATGTTAAAACGTGAAATGAGTAAAAATCCTCATTTGAACAATACGGGGGATCAGACTTTGAATGACATGATTAAAAAGTAAAACAGGTGGAGAAAATCTCCACCTGTTTTACTTTTTATTTTTTATTACGATCCGCATAAACCTCCATCGCATCACACATAAACTGCGCTAACCCCTCGCCAAACTTATCGATATTTTTCGTAAAGCGATCATCAGCGACGTACATTTGACCGAGGCCCTTAAAAGCGTCTAATGAATAGTGACTAAAGTTTTGCAAGTAATCGTACCATACTTTGATAGCTGCCTGCGCTTCTTTAGAATCTGGTGCACCGTGTCTAAGCGTTGCTAAATTTCTATAAATAGCATTAAACTCCTCTTGATTCTCTTTTGACATACCTTTTGCATATTCGTTCGCTTTATCTACAGCTGCGTCTCCCCATCTTTCACGTGCTTCTTCTTCATATGGGTTATGGCTGAAATCGAATCCTTCAAATTTCTCTTTATTCGTCATTTCAATCTCTCCTTTTGTATGCTGAATTGTTTTATCAATCGTCGCAATCACCTTATCTAATCTGGCACGCTTTTCAAGAAGCATTTTCTTATGAAGCTGTAGTGCCTCTTCGCGATCGAATGATGGACTCATGATAATCTCTTTAATTTTCTTCAAAGGGAAGCCAAGCTCTTTAAAAAACAAAATTTGCTGCAATGTCTCTAAATTTTCATTGGAATACAAACGATATCCAGACTCTGTCGTCTCGTCTGGGGTTAATAACCCAATTTCATCGTAATGATGCAGTGTGCGCACACTAATTCCAACTAAATCAGCTACTTCTTTTACTCTCATTGTCATTTGTATCTCCCCCTTAGTACATACGATAAAGTATGACGCAACGTTAGAGTCAATAAGTAAATTCATTTTCTTTCTAAAAGTTTCATCTCTCCCATATTTCATGCATAATAGATATGTACATATATTAGAAAGCGGTGAAAGTATGGTTTCAAATACTGTAATTGCCAGCATCATCTTTCAACTCATTGTCTCGATTCTGGTCCCAATTATCGTACTCGTTTATTTCCGTAAAAAATATAATATTAATTGGAAAGTGGTCGGCGTTGGTGTTCTTATCTTTATCGGATTTACCCAAATTCTTGAAACACCATTCCACCTATTTATGCGCGGTAATCCAACAATCGCTCCATTTTTAGAAAATCCGTTTGTCTTCGCAATTTATGGCGGATTGACTGCTGGTATTTTTGAAGAATTAGGACGCTTCGTTGCCTTCTTCTTCTTACTAAAAAAATATCTAGAATATAAAGATGGCTTCGCTTATGGAATTGGTCACGGCGGAATTGAATCTATTTTAATTGGCGGTTTTTCTGCATTACAAGCATTAATCTTTGCTAATTCTATTAACGATGGTAGCTTCGCTCGACTGATTGAACAAAAACCCGAGCTCAGCATTTTACAGGACATGCTAATTCAGCAACCTGCCTACTTATACTTCCTTGGTAGCTTAGAAAGAATTATGGCACTCGTGCTTCAAATCGCCTTTACAATGCTTGTTTTATACGCAGTAAAACAGAAGAAATACATCTTCCTAGTATACGCTATACTATTCCACGCATTTGTAGACTTTTTCGCGGCACTTTACCAAACAAAAACAATCAACATCTTTGTTGCCGAAGGAATTACACTTCTCTGTACAATTGGCGCTGTCGTTCTTATTCGCAAAATGAAAGAGAAATTAATGAGTGTACCGGAGTAAAAAATAAACCACCAAAATTGGTGGTTTATTTTTCATATGGATTACCACACTGATGATAACTTTTACCCTCCCGCAACTCCCTCTTTGTTTCTGCATCTATAACGATGTACCTATGAAACTCTTCTACTGCATTTTGAGTAAAAGAAGCGAAAAAATAAACTTGGCGATCAGGGTGAACAAAAAAATCTTGAAGCACCACTCTACTTCGACAACCGACTGCTGTTTTTTGTAAGAAAGAAAATTCCTCATCAGCCACTTCTTTAAATGAAATTTTTTTCCGAACACTATATGCTGCATTTTTGTACTCTTTATAAATTTTCTTATCTAACTGTTTATAAAAAACATCCTCACTCACAAATGACTTATTTCGATTGCTTGGATAATTTAGTTTTCGGTTGGATTCTGCATATATTGTGGACAATTGCGCAAGAAAACAAATAATGATTACGATACATATCATTTTTTTCATCATTGCACCTCAATTTTTTATTATCCACATTACTTTTCCACATATTTAAATCCATATGCTGTTTCCAATAAAAAGGAATTATTTCCACATTTGTCGAAGTATATAGCGTCAACTTGAAAGATGGGGATGAATTATGAAGAAAATTATTGTAATACGACATTGTTCAGCAACTGGACAAGAATGTGATGCTGAATTAACGACCGATGGAAAAGACCAAGCAAATACCCTTGCTACATTCCTCTTAGAAAATACTCTACAAATCGATCATATTATTTCAAGCCCATTTGTCCGAGCTATCGATTCCATTCGGCCCTATGCGCTCCAAGCCAACTTATCTATCCAAGAAGATGAACGATTAACTGAACGCATATTGAGCAACGTTCCAATGGATGATTGGATGCAAAAACTAGAATCCACTTTTACAAACATAGATATTGCCTTTTCAGGCGGAGAGTCAACAAAACAAGCAACAGACCGTGCCATATCGCTTATTCAAGACGTTTTACAGTTAAACCATACGACAACACTACTTGTTACACACGGCAATTTACTTACGCTCATTTTAAAGCATTTTGATCATACGATTGGCTTTAATGAATGGAGAACTTTAACGAATCTTGATATTTACGAAATTACAATCGACGAACAATGTATCATAACACGCTTATGGGAAGCATCGTCCAAGTAATATCCCTTTCCAAAACATTCAGTTGACGCCACGAGAAGAGACTGTTCTAACAATAGAAAGGGGTATTATTTCATATGTATGAAGACGTACTTGCTCTACTACATAAAACAAATGTTTCTTATGAAAAATTCGAACACGAACCGGTACTCGATTATGAGACAGATCGGATTGTACGTAAAAGACTTGGCTTACAAGGTGCTCCAAGTAAAAGCTTATTTTTAAAATCAGCATTTGGAAATTTTTACGTGTTTTTTACGTTAGAAGGAACTCGGCTTAACCGCGGAGAAATGAAAGAAATAACCGGAGAACGCTTATCGCTCTGTTCCCCTGATGAACTAAGAATGGAAACTGGCTGTACTCCAGGATGTGTAGCTCCTTTTGGTTATTCACAAGAAGTAACAATTATTGTGGACAGTTCCGTTTATACGTACGATAAAATTGTAATTACACCTGGTGTACCTGAATTTACAATTGAATTATCCACAGAAGAATTAAAAAAGATTTTATTAACATGTACAAATACCGTTTTAGAGTATAAACAAAAAGAGAGCTAATCGTTAGCTCTCTTTTTTCATTATTTAGCTTCTGCTGTTTTTTCTTTTGCAGAACGTACTTGCTCGTCCGCATGGTAAGAAGAACGCACAAGTGGGCCAGCTTCACAGTGGCTAAATCCTTTGCTAAGTGCAATTTCTTTAAGCTCTGCAAATTCTGCTGGTGGATAATATTTAATAACTGGTAAATGCTTCTTAGATGGTTGTAGATATTGTCCAAGAGTTAAAATATCCACATTGTTTGCACGTAAGTCATCCATTGCTTCAATTAAATCTTCTCTTGTTTCACCTAAGCCGACCATAATGCTCGATTTAGTTGGAATATCAGGCTGCATTTCTTTTGCTCGACGTAAAAACTCTAATGAACGATCATATTTTGCTCTAGCGCGAACTCGGTTAGATAATCGACGTACTGTTTCAATGTTATGGTTTAAAATATCTGGTTTTGCATCCATTAACATTTTTAAGTTTTCTTCTACCCCAGCCATATCAGATGGTAATACTTCGATAGACGTGAATGGGTTTTTACGGCGTACTGCTCGTACTGTTTCAGCAAAAACAGCTGCTCCGCCGTCCTTTAAATCATCACGTGCAACCGCTGTTATAACAACGTGCTTTAAGCCCATTTGTACTACTGAATCTGCTACGCGTTCTGGCTCTTGTAAATCAAGCTCAGTTGGTAAGCCTGTTTTAACCGCGCAAAAACGACAAGCACGTGTACAAACCGCACCTAAAATCATAAATGTTGCTGTTTTTCTTACAGCCCAGCATTCATGAATATTCGGACATTTTGCCTCTTCACAAACGGTATGAAGATTTTTAGAACGCATCATTTTCTTTAAGCCTGTATAGTTTTCATTCGTGTTTAACTTAATTTTCAACCATTCGGGCTTGCGCTTATATTCTGTTTGTTTTGTCATGGTTATCAACTCCGCACAATATGAAATAGTTTACCGTGTTCGCTTCTTACAATGTAACATATCTATTCTAACGTATGAAAGCGATTTGCTCAAATGAAGATTCTAAGATTTTTTCCAATCGTTCCCTATAATGAAATACTCCGTATATCCCACACTAAAAAGAGTGATGTTGTGAAAGGAGTCTATTTCATGCTTCGAAAAATTTCTCTTTTGCTTTCTATTTGTTTTCTTCTCCACCAAAACATCGCTTACGGTGAAGATAATCAGCAAAGCATATATGAAAAGCGCATGGCACTATATAAAGAAACCGAGCAGTCTTCAGGCATTCCATGGTATTACTTAGCTGCAATGGATCAATATGAAAGAAATATACGGAGCGTAAGAAAAGATATTCCAAAAAAACCAGATGCCATCATTTCCCTTTATTTCAAACCAGAAATATGGGCTGGACCTATTAATAGCAACGATACTCTCCCCCATACAATTTCTCTATTTGGCGGAATAGGTTTAGATGGTGACAAAGATGGATTTGCAAATGCAAATAGCGACCGTGATCTTCTGCATACCGCAGCGACTATTTTAAGGAAACAAGGAACTTCAGAAGACCGTATTAAAATTATGCTCTGGGAATATTATAGACGTGCAAAAACAGTTGATTTAATTAGCGAATACGCCCAAATTTATAAACATTATGGACGTATTAATTTAGAAGGAAATGCTTTTCCTCTTCCGATCCGTAGTGACCATAGCTACCGTAGTACTTTCGGTGCTGGAAGAAGTTTTGGCGGCAGACGAGTTCATGAAGGAACCGATATTTTCGCCGGATATGGCGTGCCAGTAAGATCGACTTGCTATGGCATTATTGAAACAAAAGGCTGGAACCGCCTTGGTGGATGGCGCATTGGTATTCGAGACCTTCATAACAATTACCATTATTACGCTCATTTAGGCGGGTTCTCAAAAGAAATACAGCTTGGACAAATTGTCGAGCCCGGAAAAGTAATCGGATTTGTTGGTAGCACCGGTTACGGCCCTCCTGGTACAGCCGGAAAATTCCCACCCCACTTACATTTTGGCATATATAAAGACAATGGCTATACAGAATGGGCCTTCGATCCATACATGCATTTAAGCCTTTGGGAACGCAAAGAACGAGCAAATACAAAAAGATAACCGTAGCTGCATTGCTACGGTTATTTTTTATCCAGTAAAAGCCAGGCTGAGCCGAGTTTCACTTTATATGCAACTAACTATCTGTTTTCTTTTTATCAGGTACAGCAACACTTCCGCTTCCATAATACGTAGGCACTTCCCCTTGAACGATGCGCGTCGCAATCGGAACATTTTGTTTCACAGTTATCTCTTTCGTATGAAATGGAATAATTACTTGCAGCGTTACTTCCATTTCCATAACAATTTGAATCGCTGTAGTATTAATCCCATGCGGCTCAATTTTTTGTTTAATATCTGTATTCACATGCCCAATTGGCGTGAAATGAATCGGAATATCTGGTCCTATATTACCAAGAAGCGCATTATCAGTTACACGCCCAAAAGGCACTGCCATAGTCGCCCCGTTTTTTTCTGAAATACCTAGCTCCTTCAAATTCCCTTGTTCTACTTGCTGCAAATATTTTTCTATGTACGTGGTCGTTGACGTTACGATTTCATTTACTTGCTTTGTATTTAAATTAATTGTGGATACTTTCCCGTTTTTATCATTCTGTACTTTCATTAATGAATCGACATCGAATCCTTCATTAATTCGATCCTTTACCGCCTTCGTCATAATTGCCGTCCCCATTTTATGCGTCTCTGCTTCCCCATATTTAATTAAGGTCGGCTGAATACTATTATTCACAATCCACAACCCTTGCGTAAGTAATACAACAAAAAGAATAAACGACATAAGCAGTATATACCGAAAGGCAATAGGTCCCCTTCGAAACCGCGAATTTTTCGAGCGAAATATACTCATAAAAAAACCTCCTTCTTATATCATTTCTATGCAAGAAGGAGGGACGATATATGCTTATCTCATTTTTAATAATGCTTCTTTTCCAATCGTTCCTGCTGGAATGCCTAATGCTTCAGCTCCAGTCGTTACCGATTCTAGTGGCGCTTCAAGAAGTTGTTCAATCGTTCTTACACCAACCGCACGACCAGCAATAATTCCCCGATCACCTAACTTCTCATTTAAAAGACCTACATCTAATGCACCACACATAATATATCCTTTATCGCTCATTACAGCTAGCAAATTCGTCTTTGGAAGTTTCACGCTAACCGCAATAAACGTATAATTATCAATTATAATTGGCTCCACATTAACCATAGTTCACACTCCTCTCTTTCTTATCTGTATGACAAGAGAAAAATGAGTGTTACAAGTTAACTAGCCTATAGTTTAACGGAAGTTGTATGAGTTATTAACATATCCGTTAACACATCTCTAAGTAGTTCTGGCATATAATATTGTTTGCCAGAAAGTGTGGATAGCTCTGGGTATAAGTATCCAAACGTAAACATATCGATTGTTCCTACCGTATATATACGGTCTAACTCCAGCGATTCGCCGTTAATCAATACATCTTCTAATAAAATTTTATTGCCAGGAATCGTATCTGGAATGACTTCAACACCAGCATAAATCATTTTCCCCATCACTTTTCCCCGAAATCCGAATCCTTTCACCTCAAGATTCTCCATATTCGGCTTACGTGCTTTCAAAATAACTTCTCTTAATATCTTTCCTGGAACTTTCAAAGCACACGGATTAATTGGATGTGGACAAATTCTGTGAATATCTCCGCGCGTTACAACACCCTCTTCTAGCCCTTCAAGAAGTACACCGGCATTCACCATTCCAATTTCTGCACCGCACCATGTTTTCAGTGCACTTGCTAACATATGAGAAAACGGCGTCTCCTGAAACCAATCAACCGGTAATGACTCTTTTAAATGAACGACAGGCTCTGCCATTATATGCTTACTTTCTTCCTCCAGTATTTCAATTGTGGATAACGGATCGCTATAAGCACCTAACCGTTCCGTCTTAATCGCTCTACCGTCTTTTTTCAACAGCTTCTTCGTCTCTATATCCACATTAAGCTGCACGTGACCAACGTAGCGCCCCCACTTTTCACAACAACAAAGTAAAGTATTGTTCAGTAGAACACCACGCTCAAATAAATGATGCGTATGCGCACCTAAAATAACATCTATATCATAATGCTCCGCCATATACTCATCCATACTTTTCCCAAGGTGAGATAGGACAACTGTAATATGCGCCTCATCTTTCACTTCTTCTAAAATAGACTCTAAATGGATAAGCGGATCTTCAATATGCCAATCGAGCATATGATAAAACTCTGGATAAGCTACCGTTAATCCGATAAAGGCAATCGTAATCCCATCTGTCGTCGTATGTAATTTATAAGGCTTCGCCCATGATGGACGTACACCTTCTTTTTCAAATAAATTTGCGACAAGCACTTCAAATCCAGCATCATCATAGAGCCGATTTAAATGTTCCTTCGCTAACGTAATGCCTTCATTATTTCCGATTGTTACATAATCATATAACGCCTCATTTAAAAGCTTCGTATTCCCAAGCCCATTTGTCGCTTCCGAAATACTATGAAAACGATCCACATGATCGCCGATATCAACCGTCAAAACAGTCTCTCCCGCTTCCTGTCTTCGCTTTTTCTCCCCTAGAACAAACCGAGAAATTTGCGGCCAATTTTCAAAATGACTATGTATATCGTTTGTATGATAAAGGTGGATGATTGTTTCTTTATTTGTATTCAGAGAAAAAACCTCCTCTCAGTTCCTTACTGCCATTTACGCTATGCGCACACAATAATCCTGTAAATACTTTTCGTCTTTTCTTGCTATTTTACATTGTACTCGCATTGTGAGAAAAAGCAAAAGATTGTCCTTTTTTATATGAGAAACTTTTGCTAATGCAGGAAAGAATTCCAGATAGTGGAGGGAGGGGTGGATTTGTCAAAAAGTTTAATAGAGAATTCAGTGGATGGTTGTTCAAGTGGATTTGTCAGTATCTTTGTCTTAAACCTAGTCGTTCTCTGTTCTTATAAAATGTTTGGGGTATGTGAGGATTTTCTTTTGTCTTATCTTGTCGACAAATCGATATTCCTTGTCGAAACGTTGATATATTGAAATAATCGTTGATATATTCCCGTTTATGATCGATATATTTGAAAAATCGTTGATATATTTAGCTGAACACCCACCCGGGTATCCTCTCCCAAGCCAAGACAAATCCGCAAAACAAAAAAGCGCCCTGCACAGCAGGGCGCTTTCTCCATACATATATTATCCAGTTCCAGCGGCTAGAATGTTCGGTGGCTTCACTTCTTCCTATGAGGCAAAAAGCGCCTCTACGTCAGAAGCTCCATCCCCCTCACATTCTGAACGAGCCGCTTCCACTTTTAAATATTAACCAATAGAACCTTCCATCTCAAACTTGATTAGACGGTTCATTTCAACTGCGTATTCCATTGGAAGTTCGCGAGTGAATGGCTCGATGAAGCCCATTACGATCATTTCTGTAGCTTCTTGCTCAGAAATACCACGGCTCATTAGGTAGAATAATTGTTCTTCTGATACTTTCGATACTTTCGCTTCGTGCTCAAGTGAAACGTAATCGTTTTTGATTTCGTTGTAAGGAATTGTATCAGATGTAGATTGGTTATCCATGATTAACGTGTCACACTCGATGTTAGAGCGAGAGTTTTTCGCTTTTGGTCCGAAGTGTACGATACCACGGTAAGTTACTTTACCACCATGCTTCGCAATCGATTTAGAAACGATTGTTGAAGACGTGTTTGGTGCTAAGTGAATCATTTTCGCACCAGCATCTTGGTGTTGGCCTTTACCAGCAATCGCGATTGATAATGTTAAACCACGAGCGCCTTCGCCTTTTAAGATAACTGCTGGGTATTTCATCGTTAATTTAGATCCGATGTTACCGTCAATCCATTCCATCGTTGCGTTTTCTTCACAAACCGCACGTTTTGTAACTAGGTTGTATACGTTGTTCGCCCAGTTTTGGATTGTTGTATAACGGCAATATGCATCTTTCTTAATGATGATTTCTACTACCGCACTGTGAAGTGAGTTAGTAGTGTAAACAGGTGCTGTACAACCTTCTACGTAGTGTACGTGTGCGCCTTCGTCTACGATGATAAGCGTACGCTCGAATTGTCCCATATTTTCAGAGTTAATACGGAAATACGCTTGAAGTGGTGTATCAACTTTAATACCTTTTGGAACGTAGATGAATGATCCACCAGACCAAACTGCAGAGTTTAATGCAGAGAATTTGTTGTCTGTTGGTGGGATTACTTTTCCGAAATGCTCACGGAAAATATCTTCGTTCTCTTTTAATGCGCTATCTGTATCTTTGAAGACGATTCCTAGAGCTTCTAGGTCTTCTTTCATGTTGTGGTATACAACTTCAGATTCGTACTGTGCAGATACACCAGCTAAATATTTTTGCTCAGCTTCTGGAATACCTAATTTATCAAATGTTGCTTTAATTTCATCAGGTACTTCATCCCAAGACTTCTCAGATTTCTCAGATGGTTTTACGTAGTACGTAATTTCATCGAAATCTAAGTCGTTTAAGTCGCCGCCCCATTGTGGCATTGGCATTTCATAGAACTTATCCAGTGATTTTAAACGGAAGTCTAACATCCACTGTGGTTCTTCTTTCATACGTGAAATCTCTTCAACGATCTCTTTTGTTAAACCGCGTCCAGCACGGAAAATCGAAACGTCTTTGTCTTTGAAACCATATTTGTAATCGCCGATATCTGGCAGTTGCTTCGCCATGTTGGTGTGTCCCTCCTTAGATAACCTCATTTTTAGGAACCTTTAACATTACTTATCTTCGTTTAAGCCCTTTTCTAACGCTTTCCACGCTAATGTTGCACATTTAATACGTGCAGGGAACTTGCATACGCCTTGTAATGCTTCAATATCTCCTAAATCGATGCTGTCATCGTACTCTTTTCCTAGCATCATGTCAGAGAAAATTTTCGAAAGCTGAAGTGCTTCTTCAATTTTCTTACCTTTTACTGCTTGTGTCATCATTGAAGCTGAAGACATTGAGATTGAACATCCTTCGCCTTCAAACTTCGCCTCTTGCACAATACCTTCTTCTACTTTCATCGTAAGTTGAATACGATCGCCGCAAGTTGGATTGTTCAAGTTAACGGTAACACTATCTTCTAACACGCCATGGTTACGAGGATTTTTGTAATGATCCATAATAACTTGACGATATAACGTATCTAAATTATTAAATGACATTTGTGAAATACTCCTTTGTCTTGATTAGCGATTCAACAAATGTATCAATTTCTTCTTTTGTATTATATAAATAGAAGCTCGCACGTGCTGTTGAAGAAGCTTTTAGCCACTTCATAAGCGGTTGTGCACAGTGATGTCCTGCGCGAACTGCAATGCCTTCTACATCTAATACAGTCGCTACATCGTGAGGATGTACGTCTTCAATATTAAATGTAACAAGACCAGCGCGATGCTTTGGACCATAAATTGTAACGCCATCTACTTCTGATAGTCTTTCTAAAGCGTATTGCGCTAATTCATGCTCATGCTTTTCAATATTATCAAGACCGATTTCTTCTAGGAAATCAATTGCCGCACCAAGTCCGATTGCATTACCGATAATCGGTGTACCCGCTTCAAACTTCCACGGAAGCTCTTTCCAAGTAGATTCTTGTAAATCTACGAAATCAATCATTTCACCACCAAATTCAATTGGCTCCATATTGTTTAGCAATTCTTTCTTACCATATAATACGCCGATACCTGTAGGTCCGCACATCTTATGAGCAGATAATGCGTAGAAATCACAGTTTAAATCTTGTACATCCACTTTCATGTGAGGTGTACTTTGTGCACCATCAACGACCATAATTGCTCCGTTTTCGTGTGCGATTGCTCCGATTTCTTTTACAGGGTTAATCGTTCCAAGTACGTTTGATACTTGCATAATAGAAACGATTTTTGTATTCGGTGTAACAGTTTGACGAACATCTTCTAAAGAAATTGTACCGTCTGGTTGAAGCGGAAGGTATTTCAAAGTTGCGCCAGTTTTCTTCGCAACTTGTTGCCACGGAATGATGTTACTATGGTGTTCCATGTAAGAAATAACGATTTCATCGCCTTCTTTTACATTTTCAAGGCCATAGCTAGCCGCTACTGTATTTAATGCAGTTGTCGTTCCGCGCGTGAAAATAATCTCTTCCATTGATTTCGCGTTAATAAACTTGCGAACTTTCTCACGTGCACCTTCATACGCGTCGGTAGCTTTCGTACCGAGCGTATGAACACCGCGATGCACGTTAGAATTATATTCTTTATAGTAACGTTCTAACGTTTCAATGACTTGAATTGGTTTTTGAGAAGTTGCTGCACTATCGAAATAAACAAGTTGTTTGCCGTTCACTTTTTGATCAAGAATTGGAAACTGTTTGCGTATTTCATGAATATTCATTAGCGAACTTTCCTTTCAATTACCTCAACAAGCTGTGCTTTTACTCCTTCAATTGGAAGCTCATTAACTACAGGTGCTAAGAATCCATGGATGACTAAACGTTCTGCTTCGCGTTTTGGAATACCACGGCTCATCAAGTAGTATAATTGGTACGGATCTACGCGGCCTACTGAAGCTGCGTGACCTGCCATTACATCATCTTCGTCAATTAAAAGAATTGGGTTCGCATCACCGCGAGCTTTCTCATCTAACATAAGAACGCGAGAAGATTGTTGTGCATTTGATTTAGATGCACCGTGTTCAATCTTACCAATTCCATTAAAGATAGATGTTGCACTATCTTTTTGTACACCGTGTTTTAAAATCCAACCTTCAGAGTGTTTACCGAAGTGAACAACTTTAGTTGTAAAGTTT
This sequence comes from Bacillus sp. FG16, assembly GCF_057809515.1. Classification (NCBI taxonomy): domain Bacteria; kingdom Bacillati; phylum Bacillota; class Bacilli; order Caryophanales; family Bacillaceae; genus Bacillus; species Bacillus sp. FG16. The sequence goes on along the minus strand of NZ_JBMDKC010000042.1, from coordinate 17,629 downwards.
TGTGTTTGGTTACCACGGCCAATTGTTACTGTTTTCGTATCAGCATATGAACCGTCGCCCATTAAGTTCGTAACGTTCTCTGAAATTGTGTTTCCGTCATTCATAAGGCCTAGAGCCCAATCAATACGGCCGTCGCGTCCAACAACACCGCGGCGGTTAACGTAAGTTGTTACGTCTTTTGCTAATAGATCAACCGCACCGAATTTCACTTGTGCGCCTTGTTCCACGATTACTTCTGCTACGATATTTGCAATACCTTTAGCATTTTCATTTGCAACATAGTTTTCTACATAAGTTGCAGTACTGTTCGCATCAGCTACGAATAATACGTGGTTATATACGTTAGCTTCTTCGCCGTCTACTAAGAATACAGCTTGAAGTGGAGTTTCAAGAACAACGTTTTTCGGAACATATACGAATGCACCGCCGTTGATTAATGCAGCATGAAGTGCAGTTAGACGATGCTCGTCTACTTTCACGCCGTCTTTCATTAAATACTTTTGTAGTAGTTCAGCATGCTCTGTTGCAGCTGTTACGATATCTGTGAAAATAACACCTTTGTCTTTTGCTTCGTCTGCTAAAGAAACGAACGCAGTTGTACCAGTACGTTGCACTAATACGCTGTTATTTTCATCGATTAAGTTTTTCACTGCTTCTGGAAGCTCTGTTAAAGAACTTACAGGCTCTTGCTTAGCAGCGTCGCCTTTTCCGATAAAGTCCCATTTTTCAATTTTCGTTTTATCAGGCGTTGGCATTGGAAGTTCTGTTGCTTGTGCAAGAGCTTGTAAGCGGAACTCAGTCAACCAAGCAGCTTCGTTTACTTCGCTTGCGCGTTGACGGATTGTTTCTTGATCGAAAGGTAATGTACCGATTGTCATGTTTATGCTCCTCTCTTACGCTTCTTGCTCTGTTGTTTCGTCTTCAATACCTAATTCTTTTTTAATCCAGTCGTAACCTTCAGCTTCTAGACGTTGTGCAAGCTCAGGGCCACCAGATTTAACGATACGACCGTTCATCATAACGTGAACGAAGTCTGGAGTGATGTAGTTTAATAAACGTTGGTAATGCGTAATCATTAGGCAACCGAACTCTTCGCCGCGCATTTGGTTAATACCTTTAGATACAACTTTTAATGCATCGATATCAAGACCTGAGTCGATTTCATCTAAGATTGCGATTTTTGGCTCAATCATCATTAATTGAAGAATTTCGTTACGTTTTTTCTCTCCACCAGAGAAACCTTCGTTTAAGTAACGTTGTGCCATTTCTGGATCCATTTCTAGGAATTCCATGTTTTTATCTAATGTACGGATAAATTTCATAAGAGAAATTTCATCGCCTTCTTCACGACGTGCGTTAATTGCAGAACGTAAGAAGTCAGCGTTTGTTACTCCGCTAATTTCACTTGGATATTGCATTGCTAGGAATAGACCTGCTTGTGCGCGCTCGTCTACTTCCATTTCTAATACATCTTCACCGTCGATGATGATGCTACCTTCTGTTACTTCATACTTTGGGTGACCCATAATCGCAGAAGATAAAGTTGATTTACCTGTTCCGTTAGGTCCCATAATTGCGTGGATTTCTCCACCTTTTACTTCAAGGTTTACACCTTTTAAAATTTCTTTGCCATCAATTGATACGTGTAAGTCTTTAACCGTTAATGTAGAACCAGCCATCTCAATACCTCCATTAATCCTATATATACATTTTAAAAATTCCTAAAACGTTCATATTCTCATTTTATTCTCATTCTAATCTTATATCAAATAAAATGATATCGCAAACGACGAAAAAAAGTAACAATTTTTTCACAAATGTATATAAGTATTTCCCTTGCATCCTTATATGATACACCTTTCTTCTTATTTATATAAAGAAAAAAGGACTGGTAATTTTCCAGTCCTTTCCTCATATTTATTCACTTACCGGAAGTACAGCACCTTTATATTCTTTATTAATAAAGTCTTGAATTTCTTTTGAATGCAGTACTTCTACTAATTCTTTAATTTCTTTTTTCTTCTCGTCACCTTTACGAACTGCAATAATATTTGCGTACGGAGAGTCTGATCCTTCAATCGCAATTGCATCCTTTGTTGGATTTAACTTCGCATCAATTGCATAGTTCGAATTAACGAATAAAGCATCTCCCTCATTATTTTCATACAACTTCGGTGAAAGTCCAGGTTCAACATCTGTTTTAAATTTTAAGTTTTTCGGATTTTCGACTACATCTTTTACTGTCGCCTTAACCACATCTACACCATCTTTAAGCTTAATCACGCCGCCTTTTTGTAACAATGCTAACATACGGCCACGCTCCGCTACGTTATTACTCATAATCACTGTCCCGCCATCTGGTAAGTCTTTTAAGCTTTTATATTTCTTAGAATAAATGCCCATTGGCTCTAAATGGATTTTTCCTGCGTTTACAATTTTATATCCTTTTTCTTGGATTTCTTTATCTAAGTAAGGAATGTGTTGGAAGTAGTTCGCATCAATTTCCTTATCCGCTAACGCTTTATTCGGCAACACATAATCTTGGAATTTTTTAATTTCTAATTTAATACCCTTTTTCTCTAATATCGGCTGTGCCTTTTCTAAAATAACAGCGTGCGGCACGTTAGAAGCTCCAACAACAAGCTTATTCTCCTCTTTCCCTCCGCAAGCAGCTAATGTAAATACAGACAGCGCTGTAACAACTGACAATAGAATCTTTTTCATATGATGTCCCCTTCTCCCCAATAGTTATGTAGTTATGAAAAAGAGCTGGCATCAGACCAGCCCTTTTCAGCAATTATTCTTTTACAGGAACAACTGCCCCTTTATATTCTTTATTAATGAAGTCTTCAATCTCTTTAGAATGTAATACTTCCACAAGAGCTTTAATCTCTTTCTTATCTTTATCGCCTTTACGAACAGCTACTATGTTTGCGTACGGTGAATCATTTCCTTCAATTGCAATTGCATCTTTTTCCGGATTTAACTTTGCATCAATTGCATAGTTAGAGTTAATTAAAACAGCATCGCCTTCTTTATTGTTATACACTTGTGGCAATAAACCAGGCTCGATATCCGTTTTGAATTTTAGATTTTTCGGATTATCTGCAATATCTTTTGGAGTTGCTTTAACTGGATCTACTCCGTCTTTAATTTTTAAAATGCCTTCTTTTTGTAAAATCGCTAAACCACGTCCATGGTCAGCAACTGAATTACTCATAATAATTGTTGCACCGTCTGGAAGCTCTTTTAAGCTCTTATATTTTTGAGAATATACACCAATCGGTTCTAAATGAATTTTTCCTGCTATTTCAAAATCATATTTTTTATCTTTAATTTCTTTTTCTAAATACGGAATGTGCTGGAAGTAGTTTGCATCTAAATCTTTATCCGCTAACGATTTATTTGGTAATACGTAGTCTTGGAATTTTTTAATTTCTAACTCGATTCCTTTTTTCTCAAGTAACGGTTTTGCCTTTTCTAAAATAACAGCGTGAGGTACGTTAGAAGCACCAACAACAAGTTTCTTTTCATCTTTATCTTTCCCGCCACAAGCAGCTAAACCAAAAATTGAAGTTGAAATAAGTGCCGTAAGTAATAATTTTTTCATTTGAAACATCCTCCCGTTTTTTATTATCGTTTATCTATTCGAGTCGTTAAACTATCACCAATCCACTGAATTAAAAATACAACTAGTAATACACAAATTGTCGCAACAATTGTTACATCGTTATTCCCTCTCTGGAATCCTTCTAAGTAAGCAAGTGTCCCAAGGCCACCAGCACCAACAACTCCCGCCATTGCTGTATAGCCTACTAAAGCAATTGTCGTAACCGTAATACCAGATACTAATGCTGGTAACGATTCTGGAATCAATACTTTTAAAATAATTGTGCTTGTTTTTGCTCCCATTGCTTTTGAAGCTTCAATTACACCTTTATCAATTTCGCGAAGTGCGATTTCAACCATTCTCGCGTAGAATGGTGCCGCTCCAATAATTAAAGCCGGCAGCGCTGCACTTGCTCCAAGAATTGTTCCAAGAAGAATCTTTGTGAATGGGATTAATAAAATAATTAAAATGATGAACGGTATAGAACGGAATATATTTACGAATGCTCCAATCACCGTATTAATTGATTTGTTTTCCCATAAATTATCTTTTGCTGTCATGAAAAGTAACAATCCTAAAATTAGTCCTAAAACAAATGTCGCAAGAGCTGCGATTGCCGTCATATATAACGTTTCACCAGTTGCTTCTAACATTTGATTCCAATCAACATTTGCGAGTAACTTATCCATGTGCAATCACCTCCAGCTCTACTTGATCTTGATGAATTCCTTCTATTGCTTGCTGGATCGCTGTTTCCTCACCATTTAAATGAACAACTAAACTACCGTAAGAACCGTTATTCGTTTGTGCGATATTTCCTTGCAAAATGCTAACTTCTATATCACTACGTTGCATTAATCGTTGAAGCACCGGTCTTTCTACAGCCTCACCGATAAACTGCAAACGAATCACTTTTCCATCTGGATATTTTTCAATTAAACTTTCAATCGTTTCATTTGTATCTTCAGAATCTGTTAACTGCTGTACAAATCGTTTCGTAATATCTTGCTTCGGATTACGGAATACATCAAGTACTGGACCCGTTTCTACAATCTTTCCTCTCTCCATTACCGCCACTCGATTACAAATCTTTCGAATTACGTGCATCTCATGTGTAATGAGTACAATTGTTAAACCAAGGCGCTTATTAATGTCTAATAGTAAATCCAAAATTTGATCTGTCGTTTCTGGATCAAGAGCCGACGTTGCTTCATCACATAAAAGTACTTGTGGGTTGTTAGCTAATGCTCTTGCAATCCCAACGCGTTGTTTTTGTCCCCCGCTCAGCTGAGATGGGTACGCGTCTCCTCTTCCTTCTAATCCAACAAGATGAATTAATTCATTAACACGTTTTCTTCTCTTCGTTTTATCAACACCTGCAATTTCAAGTGGAAACTCTATATTTTCACGTACAGTTCGTGACCAAAGTAAGTTAAAGTGCTGAAAAATCATTCCGATTTCTTGCCTTGCCTTACGAAGTTCACTTCCTGTAATTGCTGATATAACACGATTCGCAATTGTAATTTGGCCAGAAGTCGGTTTCTCTAACTGATTAAACAATCTGATTAAAGAACTTTTCCCAGCGCCGCTATATCCGATAACACCAAATATTTCGCCTTTTTCTATTTTTAAATTGGCGTTATCTACAGCAGTGACATCACCGCTTTTCGCCTTATATATTTTCCTTACATTCTCTAATAGAATCATGATGTTCACCCCTTTTTTGTTTAGATAGACTCCGCATTTTTTTATTTTTGATGCGTGTAGTCCACCGCTATCACTACTTTTATTATTTGAATGTCCTCCACATTCAAACAACAAAAAACCTTTCCGCTTTAGAGAAGCAGAAAGGTTTATATGCGTATATAACAACATTATCCCTCTCTCTCATCTCTCAAAGCATTCGCTTTGCAGGAATTGGCACCATTTCAACATAAGTTGACGGTTGCCGGGCTTCACAGGGCACAGTCCCTCCACCTCTCTTGATAAGAGAAATCAGATTCAATTTTCGTCTGATTTGAAATTTATGAAATTGTCTATATTTTATGACTTGAATTGTATCAATATACACTTACCATGTCAACAGAAATTTTCGTAAAAAATGAAACTTCAGAATTTTAAGCACCTACTGACATCGGTTTACATATATGAAACATTGATTCAACTAATAACATCGTTCGGTACGTTCCCGAATATTGTACACGCCCATCGTTCATTAACATTTGCAATCGTACATTTCCATTCACCAATTGCTCTATATCTTTTTCATCTAAGCAAATGATTTGTTCCGTTCCTCTTTCCTCATGTAGCAGCTCTATATAATCTCTTGAAATTTGTAACGAACAACTTTCATCTCTAAAACGGAAATTAACAGTTTTTTCCTCTCGTCTTAAAAGCGGTTCTAAATGATATTGACCATTAGCGTAATTTACAAATGATTGAAGCAAAGAATATAATCTCACCCTAAATCACATCCTTCATATCACTTTCTATTACATACCATTCCCTCTCACTAAAGAGCAATCCTGTTATTTTCGCTCGACAAATACTGTATCCATCCTGCATCTCGACATATTTCCCAAGAAATATGTCGAGGCGGCAAAAATTTTGCCGCCTACTTTAATTCCGTATATAAATATTCAACCGAATGAAATGCATATATCTTCTTCATCAGTGTCCCATTTTCAAAAACAAGTAAACAAGGTACACTTTCAATCCCATACTCTTTCGCTAAATGCGGAGCATAATTTAAATCTAACATCCCAATTTTGAGGCCTTCAATTGTCATCTCAACGACTGTTAACATCTTTTTTGCTAATTGGCATGTTCCACACATTGGAGTATATACATATAACACTGTTTTTTCTTCGTTCTCTATTAGGGCTGTAGCTTCGGCTCCTGTCCAATCAATCACTTCTATCATTCCTTACCGTAAATATTCTGTATAAACGTCAATGTCGGCTCCCCATAATACATTTGCTAAGTGTGTAGATGGCGCAGTTGCCACTTCTCGGTACGAGCGATCAATATAGATATGCTCGGCTTGCGGAAATTCTTTTCGAAATTGTTTCCTTAACTTTTCTCCAGCATCATCAGCATCCACTAGCACATACACTTCCTTATCAAAAAACTGATCAACGAGCTCATCCATTTTCGACAAACCAATTGTACCATTTGTACAAACAATTTCCACTGGTTCACGAATAATAGATTCAATCTTTCTTCTATCTGATGTACCTTCTACAATAATGACTTTTTCTACATAAATCATATGTCATCACCCGATCACCATATACTATATAACCTTGAACTTAGTATATAGTATATTCGTTATTTTCATGTTGTTTCCTGTTTATTTTTGCAAAAGAAAAGCGGAAGCGACTGTTTAGCCCTGTTGGCTAAGGTTCTTCCGTACAGAAGACGCTTTTTTTCTTCCCGTGCGGAAGGTTCTTAGACATGAAGGGCTAGGAGGTGGAGCTAGACAATGAAAAGCGGAAGCGGCTCGTTTAGAACAAGAATGTACCCGAACTCCTTCACTCAAGGCTCTTTTCGCCTCAAGTGAAGGAGTGAAATGCCCAACTTTTTATTCCTTTTGGCTAAAGTTCTTTCGCACAGAAAACGCTTTTTTGTCTTCTTGTGCAGAAGATTCTTAGACGTGAAAAGCTAGACAACGAAAAACAAAAGCGGCTAGACCTGCATAAAGATTAAACAAAAAAGTTTTTTCAAAAAACGTTCTCCTACACGATAATTAGTATATGATTCTACATTCATTATTTTACACAAAATAAAAAAGGACAGCACAAAGGCTGTCCTTTAGTCGACTATAATTAGTCTTGGTTTGTCATTTCTGCATATTTTTCTGCAGTTAATAACTTCTCAACTTGGCTTGCATCAGAAAGTTCAACTTTAACCATCCATGCACCCTCATATGGAGATTCGTTAACAAGTTCTGGTTGGTCACTTAATTCTTCGTTTACTGCTACAACTTTACCGCTTACAGGTGCGTATAACTCAGAAACTGTTTTAACAGATTCTACGCTTCCGAATGGCTCGTCAGCTTCGATTGTTGCACCTACTTCAGGAAGTTCAACGAATACGATATCGCCTAGCTCACCTTGTGCAAAGTGAGTAATACCGATAACAACTTCATTACCTTCAGTTTTTACCCATTCGTGTTCTTCAGAGTAACGTAAATTATTTGGAATGCTCATGACTGTACCTCCAGTGAATGTATTAATTATGTAAAAATACCTTATTGGTACTTTTTCCACACACTTTCAAACTGCTCTTCGTTAAAACCAAGTGTTACATTCGTTCCATCTGTTACAATTGGACGTTTGATCAACATGCCATCAGATGCTAAAAGCTCATACATTTCGTCTTCGCTTGCATCTTTCAACTTATCTTTTAGACCAAGTTCACGGTAACGCATTCCACTTGTATTAAAGAATTTTTTTAATGGTAATTCACTTTTTTCATGTAAATTACGTAAATCTTCTTTTGATGGTGGATTTTCAACAATATGAATCATCTCATATGCTACATCGTTTGCCTCAAACCATTTCTTTGCCTTTTGACATGTGCCACACTTTGGATATGAATAAAATGTTACTGTCATAAATTCACCTACTTTTTTACTAACCTTTACCTTTATCATATAGAAAACGTTTTATTATTTCAAACCATTATTCGCTAAACTTTTACTTATTTCGTGATAATTTTTAATAATCCTGCGAATTTTTCTTATTTTTCCGCCATTTGTTAAGAAAAAAATAAATATATAAATTTTTTAAAATTCTGCACCAAACATATATCTTAAACAAGCGTTTGATTAATTTCTTATTTTTCTTTGTTAGCCTTTGAACTACATGAGTTTCTTTCTACCGAACATACAGCTTAAACAAACGTTTGATTAATTCTCCATTTTTCTTTGTTAACCCTTGAGCTGCATCGGTTTCTTCCTACCGAGCATACAGCTTAAACAAACGTTTGATTAATTTCTTATTTTTCTTTCTTAACCTTTGAACTACATGAGTTTCTTTCTACCGAACATACAGCTTAAACAAACGTTTATTTTAAAAAAATAAGAAGCCTTTTTTACAGGCTCCTTCATCATCGACTTAAGTAATCCGAAATGGTTTGAAATACTACTATATACATATTATGAATATTTCGATCGGAAACAGTATCATTATATAATCCCATACCCCAATATTGACCTTCAGGGTTCCCCATATTTACAAACCCTTGCGTATACGTCATCGTTTTATCCTTTGGGGTATTATCATAATCTAAATCCTTGTTAGTAAAAATTAAATACGGTCTATCTTGCAAACCAATAAAAAATACCGGCTTCTTTAACGATAAAAATAAGTCCGTATACTGCTCCTTTGATGCCTCTTTAAAGTATTCTTTCATAACGAAAAAACCATCAACTTTTGCTGATTTCTCCTGCATTTCTTCTAACTTTATACTTTCAAACTTTACATTCCTAAACGTATCTTTCGGCTTTTCTCCAACAACTCCAATTACGAGTGCTCTTCCGTTATATTCTAATTTTTCTCCTTCGTTATTCTTTGCACACCCAGCACCTACTAGGCATAACAATATAAAAACTAAAAAATATGATAAACGCTTCATTTAGCACCCTCCCCCTTCTTTTTAGTCAAGTGACAAAAACGTAAGGTTAATTCAAGAAAATGTAAGTAAAATCGATAGCCCAATTCACGTTTCTATATTATAATCAATTGAATTTACTTACATTACTAAACATAGGAGATCAACATGAAGAAATTTAAACTTTCATCTTTTCTTCCGTTAAGTTATATACTTCTACTCGTACTCGTAAGTCCCCTTTACGATGTATTAAATAAAACAACTGTTCACGCAGTAGACGTTACAACTGTAGTAGATGATTGGATTCCATTTGTAAAAGCATTTATTATTCCTTATTTACTTTGGTTTCCATACTTATACGGTGCACTTATTTATTACTGCTTCGCTGACCGAAAGCAATATTATGTCACTTTAAGTAGTGTTATTTTTGGAAAGCTTGCTTGTTTTTCTATTTATTATTTTTGGCAAACAACTGTACCGCGTCCGACTGTCGTTGGAACAGATGTATTTTCTGAACTAGTTCGCTATATTTATAGTATCGATCAACCGGTAAACTGTTTCCCTAGCATTCACGTTCTTACTACATTTGTAATTATGTTAGCTGCCTTTAAGCGTAGAGAACAACATGCTTTTGAATATTACATCCTTACTTTCTTCGGTACACTTATTATTTTATCAACGCTATTTACGAAGCAACATGCCTTTGTAGATGCCGTTTCTGGAATGACACTTGCAAGCATACTTTACTTCGGTGTTCAACTTTTATTAGCAAAAGAAACAGTACGTGTTCCAGTAAAACAAAATCATAAAATGTAACATAAAAAAGCAGACTGTGGCTTCTCAGTCTGCTTTTATCTATTATTAAGGAGATTTTCAATTTAAGATTGCGGTACAGTCATATCACCAGAATGAATACGACCTGCTTTTTTAAGAGCAATGTAAAGTATATAAGAAACAGCTACTGGAATGACGATATAAGTAATTACCATCGCCGGGACAACTTCCCATCCTTCGCTGGAAATTAAATTAATTGGTGCGATAAGAGAACTTAATCCAAGACCTGCAATTTCTTTTCCTGCTTCCAGTTGGAAAATTAATGCGGATACCGGACCGACTATAGCACTGGCGACGACAGTTGGGACGAGAATCATTGGATTTTTAGTGATATTTGGCAACTGTACTTTCGGAGTACAAAGAGCTTGAGCTAATATGCCACCTAAATTGTTTTCTTTCGCTGATATGACAGAGAATCCGATAAACTGAGCGACGCATTCGGCAAGAGCTGCACCACCTGCAACACCGTCTAAGCTAAGTGCGATCGCTAACGCAGCTGATGAAGCTGGCGAGATAAGTAATAGTCCCCAAACTACTGCAATGACGATAGAAGCGATGAATGGGCTACCAGCTGAGCTATCTTTAATGAACGCTCCAACTGCATTTAAAACAGGAGTAATATTATGAGATAACCAAATACCAACTAAACCAGAACCTAATATGGCCGCAAATGGAACGAGCATCATATCTAAAGCAGTTTTTCCGCTTAAACGTTTACCAATATATACAGCTAAAGTTGCTGTTAATAAAGCACCGATTGGCTCACCTGTTTTAATAATTAGACCAGCTTCAGTAATTGAAATGGATCCGGCACCAATTGCTCCAGCCACCATAGCCGAGAAGATTACAAGACCATTTGCACCGAGCATAAAAGCAATTCCTGCACCAATCGCTGGTGCCATTAGTGATTTTGCAACAACTCCAATTGTAATAAGCAACGGAATATCAACAATTCTTCCTATATTTTCGATTAGTAAACCAATTCCGAGGGATACGAAAATACCTTGTGCGATACCAGCAGATGCTTTAAATACACGAGACATTATATATTCCTTCATTTGTTTCACCTTCTCCTATAAGTTAGTAACCAATTGTTTTCATATAATCACGTAAAATATCGTTTGATTTTGCGAATCGAGATTCTTCATCCTCTGTTAAATTGAGTTCTACAATTTCTCTTATACCGTCTCTAGTAATAATAGCTGGTACTCCTGTACAAATATCATATTCACCGTACTCACCATCTAAAATAGCTGATACAGCAATGACACGGTGATCATCATTAAAGATTGAGCTTGCAATATATGCTAGAGAATTTCCGATTCCGTAATAAGTAGTTCCTTTACGTTTATAAATTTCCCATCCGGCTTTTGCAGTCTTCTCAACGATTTCATCTAAATCTATTTCACCAAATCGTTCTTTTTGTTCTTCTAAAATTTGCAGAATTGGCTTTCCACCAACAGTTACATGAGACCAAGCAACCATTTGAGAATCACCATGTTCTCCTAATGAATACCCATGAATACTACGAGGATCTACATGTAACATTTCAGATAAAATTGTTCTTAGGCGAGAAGAATCTAATGATGTTCCTGTACCGATTACGCGATTTCTAGGTAATCCAGATAATTTCCATACTTCATATGTGATAATATCAACTGGGTTCGATGCGAGTAAGAAAATACCATCAAATCCACTTGCCATTACGCCGCCAACAACACTTTCCATAATCTTCGCACTCGCTCCTAAAGTATCTAAGCGACTTTGTCCAGGTTTTGGTGCTGGTCCTGCAGTAATAATGACAATGTCCATATCTTTGCAGTCTTCATAGCTTCCTGCATATACTTTTGTTCTTGTATTTGTAAAGTTAATGCAATGTGATAAATCCATTGCTTCCCCAACTGCACGTTCATGATTTATATCAATTAATAATAGTTCTTCGCAAATTCCTTGATTTACAATGGAATACGCACAACTTGATCCAACTAATCCAGTACCGATAATTGCAATTTTTCTTGTATGTCTTTTCATAGCAATCTCTCCTAAGTGATCATATAATCTATTTCTTTTGTTCTTTACACTCTTAATTATAGAGGTTCTCACGATAGAAACCATGGATACTTTGTGAAATATTGATCAAAGTATTTGTCCTTTTTGTGAATTGTTATATTACATTTTCGTCATATTTGTTACAACTGGAAAAATATTTATTATGTATTTATTGACATACAAAAAAATAAAACGAGCGAATCTATTTTCGCCCGTTTTTTCATCCTATTATTCTGCACTTAACTGACTTTTTAATTGCTGCACGATCATCGGATTCGCAGGTGCTGCCGGTTTGTAATAACTCTTTTGCTTTGCGTACTCATACATATTACGTTGACGCATTTCATCTTGATTACGAATTTGGATTAACGTTTGATGTAACTGTTCATTATCAGACTGAGAAATATAATTTGCATAACTTGTTAAACTTGCATTTAATCCTGCTAAATAATCATTTACCATATCTTTTTCATTCATCTTTCTCTTCCTCCTATCCTAGGAAAGTCATTAATTGCTGTTTCGTATTTCTTGCATCTTGCGCATCTTTTTGTAGCATTTGTTTCAGTTGTGGATCTGTACACGTCTGTGCATACTGCTCCAACTTGTTAATAATCGTTGCATGTCCACCAATTAAATGACGTAAGTTTTCTACTTCAAGCTCTGTTAAGTTTTGCATATAACATACCCGCCTTTCTTTGTTCATTCATCATTAGTATTTGGTTCTTTTTGGATTGTATTCATCAACTTTTCCCACATATAAACAAAATAAAAGATGAATAGCTAGGCCATTCATCTTTTATGCTAAATATTCATTCAATTTTATAAAGAAACAATCATACTTATACTCACAAGTAGGTTCCATACAATATGTAAAATGATGCTAGGTAAAATAGATTGTGTTTTCTTATATAACATAGCAAATACAATCCCCATAATCATTGCCGTAACCGGAAAACCACCATGAAGAATCCCAAAGATAAAGGAAGAAATAATAATACCAACTAGAAAACTATATTTCTTTTCAAAAAATCGATACAAAATACCTCTATATAAAATTTCTTCTTTAATTGGTGTAATTATAGCAACACTTAACACATATATAATACTTTGTAGACTATTTTGAAGTCCTAAGCTCCCTAATTGATCTCTTTGCTGCTCTGCACTTTCAAAGCTAAACAACTCTAACATTACATACTGAGTTAATGCAATGATGATAAAACCTATTAATAAATACAAGTAGGTTTTCCCATTTTTTAAAATAGATACATCCCATATGTTCTTAATAAAATGAAGCACTGGTTTATACGCAAATAAAACAATAGTAACAACAGCTGCATCAAATAGAAGTAAATAATATCCCTCTAAATTAGCACGTAATACCTCTTCTCCAAAAATTCCAAGGGCTAAAGCAAGGAATAATCCCCCTAAGAGTGAGAACCCTAGAATGCTTGCAATCGTTACAACTAGATTTTTATATGTTATGTTATCTACTTCTCTTTCTGCATTATACGCGTCTAATACTGTTTTTCTCATACTATTCCTCCATTTGTTTTCATTACCTTAACAAAAAACCCTTAATACAAATATATAGATAATATAACAATTTTTTCAAAAAGAATAATATGCAATTTTACATATCATGAAAGCTTTGTATTATATAGTTTTTGGAATTAGATTACTATAGAATAATTATTAGATGAAATTCCAAAAATTTCTTATCTATCCACCATAACTCTCGCATCATATAAAATTTATTAGTTAAAGGAGCAATGAACATGAAAACACATGACTTCCTTACAGGAATCCAGAAGGGCTCTGAGCCTAGTCCATATCAAGATCCTATTGCTTTTATTTTCGTTTGCCTTTCCGTAGCTATATACACATTTTTCAAACCTGCTAAATAATATCATGTAATGAGAAAAAGCCTACCGCTCTTTTCGAATCATATGCACTAAAAAACCTTAGAATCACTTCTAAGGTTTTTGTTTGCCTCGTTTCTTATTCACGTAATCCTTTAATAAACGTTTCCAATAATACATGTAAACTTGTATCTAAATCTAACGGCAAACCAAATCCACCTTGCTGTTCAATTGACGCAAACCCATGACAAATACTTCTAAATCCACGTGTCGCATGAAGTGCATTCTCTCCTTCTAAGCCATACTGTTGTAAAACCTGAAGACAAAGCTTTACAATTCCGTCACCTGCTTTTCTTACTTCTTCATCTCGTAAAAAAGTTGCTTCATATAGTCCAGGATGTTTTCGGACAAATGCTACATATGCTTCTCCTAATGCATGAATTGCTTCATCCATCTGTTTATCCTCGGCCGCTTCTTCCAGTTTGTTATGCAACTGTTGTATTCCGTAAATACCAAGATGTTTCCGTACATCTTGTAACCCTTTTACATGATTATATAGTGAGGGCGAACGTATCCCTAACCTTTGCGCTAATGAAGCTAACGTTACTTCTTGTATTCCATTTGTATCTGCAATTTCTGCAGCTGTTTCTACAATTTTCTGTAATGTAAGTCCGATTCTCGGTGACATAAATTACCCCTCTCTCTTACTTTCTATATTCCGCTTCGCTTCCTTAATAGAAAGCTCTATGACGGCCCCTGGATTTTTTATCATTTTTCCGTGCCCTGCCGCAAGCAAGGAAGGTTCATATTCACTTAGCTTCTGTGCACTTTGTAATGATATTTCTTTGCTCCACGTTGCCATCGCTGGAAACGGAAACCAAAATTTCATTTGTCCCGAAACAGCCATACCTCCTCTTGTTTGAAATGCATCCCCAACAATAAGAGCTTTATTTCGTATATCAAGAAACGACATGGATCCTGGTGTATGTCCCGGTGTCATAATCGCAAGAAGCGATCCAACTCGGTCGCCATCTTCTAATAAAACATCAGGTACCGTTTTTACTTTTTTAGGTACACCGCCTTTTATCGGTATATTCGGTTCATCCTTTTGTAACGTCGTATCTCCTTCTAACAGCTTTGCGTCCCGCTTAGAAATATGGACTGGAACATGAGGAAGTACTTCCTTTAATGCATCTAATGCACCGATGTGATCATCATGCGCATGTGTTAATACAATCTTAGTAATTGGTTTTCCTATTTTCTCAGCCGCCTGTAAAATACCTTTTGCGCTATATGGCAAAGCCGCGTCAATTAAAGTTAAACCATCATCTTCCTCTACAAAGTAACAATTTACAGGAAACGCTCTTGGCAAAAATGACAATTGATATAACGTTTTTTCATGTATCATCCTCATAGTCCCATCTCCCTTTTCACGAAAACTAATACCATTAGTTTTATTATACTAATGGTATTAGTTTTATGTCACTAAAAATTTCTTTTTTTCAAAAAAAAGAACAGTAGCCGTATAAACGACTACTGTTCTTTAAAGATATTAAACTGTGTAACGCTCATCTTCTAAAATTTTCGCAGCGATTTCACGTTTCTTCGGAATTACGTTAAGTGGTGTGTGGCGAGTTAATTTACGTAATGATGATAACATCATGCGCAGCATGTCGCCGTTTTCAACTGCGATAAGTGTTTCTTTCGCGTCTGCTTCGATTTCGTTAAATGCTTCTTGGCAGAATACTTCAGTGTATAACACTTTTTGTTTATTCTTTTCAAGACCAGTTGTTTTGATTGCTTTTTCTGTACGAAGAACAGCTGATTCCATTGCGTATAGGTTGCTTACGATGTCAGCGATATTCACAAGAATTTCTTGCTCTTTATCTAATGCTTTACCGTATTTTTGAGCAGCTAATCCAGCTACCATTAAGCCTATTTTCTTCGCATTAGTTACTAAATACTTTTGAAGTGCTAATGGCTCATCGCCTACTTCTTCTGGCATCATCATCATTAACTCTTCTTGTAATTTTTGTGCTTTTTGAAGAAGTGGTAATTCACCTTTCATCGCTTTACGTAAGAACGTACCTGGTACGATTAGGCGGTTAATTTCGTTCGTTCCTTCGAAAATACGGTTAATACGAGAATCGCGGTACATTCTTTCAATCTCGTATTCTGCCATAAATCCGTAACCACCGTGAATTTGAACACCTTCATCTACTGTATAGTCTAATACTTCAGAACCGAATACTTTGTTTAAAGAGCACTCGATTGCATATTCAGCGATAGAAGCTGCTACTGCTTTACCGTCTTTTACTTCTTCTTCAGATAATGTGCTCATGCGGCTTTCGAATAAACCTACTGTACGATATACAGAACTTTCAGCTGCATATGTTTTTGCTGCCATATTCGCAAGTTTCTCTTGAATTAATGGGAAGCGAGCGATTGGTTGCTTGAACTGTTGACGTTGGTTTGCATATTGTGCTGAAATTTCTACTGCACGTTTTGCAGATCCAACTGTACCAACACCTAATTTATAACGACCGATATTTAAAATGTTGAATGCGATAATATGACCTTTACCGATTTCACCAAGTAGGTTTTCTTTCGGTACTAACGCATCTTCTAAAATTAACGTACGAGTTGAAGAACATTTAATACCCATTTTCTTCTCTTCAGGGCTTGTAGATACACCAGCGTATTCTTTCTCTACGATAAATGCTGAGAAATGCTCTCCATCAATTTTTGCATATACAACGAATACGTCAGCGAATGCAGAGTTTGTAATCCACTGTTTCTCACCGTTTAATACATAATGTGTACCTTCTGCATTTAAACGTGCAGTTGTTTTTGCGCCTAATGCGTCAGATCCTGAACCTGGCTCAGTTAATGCGTATGCAGCTAATTTTTCACCAGTTGCAAGTAATGGTAAATACTTTTTCTTTTGCTCTTCGTTACCGAATAATACGATTGGTAAAGATCCGATACCTACGTGAGCACCGTGAGTGATTGCAAAACCACCAGCGCGAGAGAATTTCTCTGCGATTAACGCTGAACTTACTTTATCAAGACCAATTCCGCCGTACTCTTCTGGTACGTCAGCGCCTAATAAACCAAGCTCCCCAGCTTCTTTTAAAAGACGAACTGAACGATCAAATTCATGTTGCTCTAAATATTCAAGCTCTGGAAGAACTTCATTTACGATAAAGTCCTCTGTCGTTTTTGCAATCATTTTATGCTCAGATGAAAAATCTTCTGGCGTAAACACTTGATCAATCGTAATCTCATCAACTAAAAAGCTACCGCCTTTAACCGCATTTCCTACTGTTTTTTCCATGAAAATTTCCTCCTTCATATTTTCATGAGCAGCTTCTCTCTTTTTGAAAGAAGCTGGCTCTCCCGTTTATTTTTTATAAACCTTTGTTGCTTCCATTCTTTGCTTTAGCGTCGTCTCGTTCTGAGCAAGCCGCTTGCACTTTTTTTATAATCCAGTTCCAGTGGCTAGAACAGTCGGTCGTTTCACCCCTTCCTGTGAGGCAAAAAGCGCCTCTTCGTCAGGGCTTCCAACGCCCTTCTGTTCTGAGCGAGCCACCTGCACTTTTTATCTAATCCAGTTCCAGTGGCTAGAACAGTCGGTCGTTTCACCCCTTCCTGTGAGGCA
>NZ_JBMDKC010000418.1:0-300 GCF_057809515.1 Bacillus sp. FG16 | reverse complement strand
CTGACACGCCATGGCTACGTAAATAATCAATCGGGTCTTCATGATCTGTACCGCCCAGGTACTTTCTCACGCCGTTATGTGTCCACAATCCTTTTTCTACCGATAGATGATTATCTTTTAAGATTCTGGCCAGTAATGTCACATACTTTTCATAACTAAGCTTAAACTTGCTGTAATCAGCTGTCTCACACAATTCCACATGGACAAATCGTTTATTCGCCGCTGGTCCTGCACCATAAGCAATGTATTTTGTATCCGCAATCTGAATGGTTTCATTCCAGTCCACTGCGTAATGAACGA
>NZ_JBMDKC010000417.1:0-300 GCF_057809515.1 Bacillus sp. FG16 | reverse complement strand
TAGCCGAAAAAATAGGCATAGGTAGCGGAAAACAATATGAAAAAGCAAAATTCATCACAGAACACTCTGATTCCTCCACAATTGCTAAATTAGACAACGAAGAAATCAGCATACATAAGGCATACACAGAATTACAGGCAAGACTGAAAGAAAAAAACAAACTCCTTCACCAAGAAACAGAACGAAGAAAACGTGCGGAACAAGAAGCTTTCGCAGTCCGTAAGTCAGAACAACTCACCCGAAAGCAACTAGAAGAATTCGAACAACAAGAGCCACAGATTATCGAGAAAGAAGTGGTGA
>NZ_JBMDKC010000416.1:0-303 GCF_057809515.1 Bacillus sp. FG16 | reverse complement strand
GGGATTTGGAATGCCGAAGTCTAACTGTTAATGGGAACTTTTACAATAAATCAACGAAGAACATTAAAGCTAATATTAGGGATTTGCCGTTCGATCCTGTAGAAAAAATTATGGCTTTGCAACCAAGGAGTTACAACTTGAAAACAGAAGTAGAAAAGTTGTATAAGATGAGAGAAGAAAAAGAAGAAGGAGCAGAACCGTTCACAACGAAAGATATTGTAGCGAATTATGGTTTTATAGCAGAAGAAACCGATGAAATATTCAAATCAGAAGATGGTAAGGCTGTTAATATATATGGAACTT
>NZ_JBMDKC010000415.1:0-305 GCF_057809515.1 Bacillus sp. FG16 | reverse complement strand
ACCCCTAACCTCTTGATCCGTAGTCAAACGCTCTATCCAATTGAGCTACGGGCGCTTATTCATGATGTTTTTTCGTCGTTGTATTTTGGCGACTCAATTATCTTATCATACTACATTTTCAAATGCAAGTACTTTTTTTAAGATTTTTTTGATGCGGCCGAGAGGACTTGAACCTCCACGGGGTTTCCCCCACTAGGCCCTCAACCTAGCGCGTCTGCCGTTCCGCCACGACCGCGCGGAAAAAACAAAAGTGAGCCATGAAGGATTCGAACCTTCGACCCTCTGATTAAAAGTCAGATGCTCTA
>NZ_JBMDKC010000414.1:0-305 GCF_057809515.1 Bacillus sp. FG16 | reverse complement strand
TCGAACCAATGTGTACAATATGTGTTTACCATTCCAAACGGATTAGATCCAAAGACAATTGAAAAGAAATGGTTTTGCTTTCAGCAAATATTAGGGCAGAATGTAGCGATTGAGGGAGATATTAAAAGGTTTGTACTCCATGTATTTCATTCTGATGGGGGGTTAAAACCATACAACTACAGTTACAAGCAATGGCAGCCGTTATTAAAAGAATATCGCCTTCCAATTGTAGTAGGACGTGACCAATTTGGAAATAGGATTGTGTACGATATGGTGGATGCAAACACACCGCATCTTCTCATTGC
>NZ_JBMDKC010000413.1:0-306 GCF_057809515.1 Bacillus sp. FG16 | reverse complement strand
TACGGTATTCATCAATTACCTCGATAATTTGACCCGAGGACATGTTCAGCTCATTCGCCAATTTCAAGTACGATTCTCCCTCAAGGCGACGTTTCACGATGTCCGGAAGTTTATTTGGCATACCCTCAAAGTTCGGTGCTAAACCGCTGATGATAAAAGCATCGATTACCTCACGGTCTGCTTGTTCTTTTTCTTCACGAGTCTGCATCTTTTCTTCTGGCATATCTAAATCCGCTTCTATTTGTTCAAACGTTGATTTTACCTCTTGTACCTTCCCTTTCTCATCGACTTCGTACTGCGTAACCG
>NZ_JBMDKC010000412.1:0-306 GCF_057809515.1 Bacillus sp. FG16 | reverse complement strand
TTAATGCCAAGACAAATGAGCCGGTTACGCAGTACGAAGTCGATGAGAAAGGGAATGTACAAGAGGTAAAATCAACGTTTGAACAAATAGAAGCGGATTTAGATATGCCCGAAGAAAAGATGCAGACTCGTGAAGAAAAAGAACAAGCGGACCGTGAAGTTATCGATACGTTTATCATTAGCGGTTTAGCACCGAACTTTGAGGGTATGCCGAATAAACTTCCGGATATTGTAAAACGTCGCCTCGAGGGTGAATCCTACTTAAAACTGGCAAATGAGCTGAACATGTCCTCAGGACAAATTATCG
>NZ_JBMDKC010000411.1:0-312 GCF_057809515.1 Bacillus sp. FG16 | reverse complement strand
CGCAAGTGAAGAAAGAAAATGTAGGAAATATAGTGTCACCGCAAGTGAAGAAAGAGAACGTAGGGAATATAATATCGCCACAAGTGAAGAAAGAGAATGTAGGAAATATAGTGTCACCAAATGTATCGAAAGAAAATGTAGTTATTCCACAAGTCATACCGCCAAATATTCAAATGCCAAATATAATGCCAATTATGGATAACAACCAACCACCGAATATAATGCCAATCATGGATAACAACCAACCACCGAATATGATGCCGATGATGGATAACAATCAAATGCCGAATATAATGCCGATGATGGATAACA
>NZ_JBMDKC010000410.1:0-313 GCF_057809515.1 Bacillus sp. FG16 | reverse complement strand
GAGCATTAATTAAATTCGTAAATTCTTCATTTACTTGCCCAGATGAAATGGTTGTACCTGGCATAAAATTATATTTTCTTTGAATTTGTACCATAAGACGTCTCCTTTCTTCTTTTCAATTCATACTGAACCCCGATGCCGTATACAATAAAAGGACGTATATGAGTTACGTCCTCAATCATCATGCCTATTTTTTTCGTTCGATTACTTACCCGTAGTCGATTAATATACATTTCGATTCGATCAAATGTATTCTGATCCCAAATCGCTTCATCCCAATTGGACACATTCGCAGCATTTGGTCTTGTACCAT
>NZ_JBMDKC010000041.1:0-47560 GCF_057809515.1 Bacillus sp. FG16 | reverse complement strand
AATACATAATTATATTATGTAAACTATAAGCAGGATAAGAAAGCAAGAGATTTTAATTTTTATATTTTAGATGTATTTTTACCCGGTAAGTATTCCGGTAATCAACTTGCAACATTTACGGAGGTCATCAAATTTCGAGTAAGTAATGGAGTTGATAACAAAAAAATTAACGTTTGTGTATATGGAAAAATAGAAAGTATGGCGAGTGGGAAATGGATCGAATCATAAGGGGGAATTAAAAATGTTACTAAAAACAATCTACTGTAAGGTGGAAGAAGAGAAAAAAGAATTGTTTTCCAGTGCGCAAGAAAAATGGCGTGATATACAGCACCTAGATGGTTTTCATGGACAATTTGGTGGATGGAATGAAGATGAGGCATGTGTATTTACTTTATGGGAAGATAGAAGTGCATATCAATCATTTATGAATGGTGCTCACGATACAATTTATTTAAATAGTAATCAAGAGGATACGTTTCTTTCATGTGAAATTGAATTATTTCAAACGTTGTATGATATAACTGATATGCATTTGAAAGACGTTGTAGTAGAGGGAGCATTCGTAAGAGTTGCTATATGTGATGTAAAGTTGGAAAAGGAAAAGCATTTTTTACATAAGCAAGAAACAATTTGGAATAAAGGAATGGAAAAAGCAAAAGGAATGCTAGGTGGAGTAGTTGGAAAGTCTTTAAAAAATGAAAATCGTTACATAGTATTAACGTATTGGAAAGATGAAATAGCGCACCAACATTATGTGGAAGAGATTTTCCCAGATTTATATAAATTAGCTAATATTCATGAAGATATAGAAGAGATAAAAGGAAAACAAGCTGTATGTAAGGAAGAATGGCTTGTATATTAAACGATGAAAAAGTGCATAAATGATTGTATAATAACGATATTTTCTTATAAACAAGTAATTAATTGAAGACGTTATATACCCTTTCATGTTAATATATTTAAGTTATAATAGGAGGCTTACCCTTTTGTATTGTACGGTAGAAGCAGTGTGAGCTTGAAATTTTTTTTAGAAAAGGATGTGCCTAATTTGCGTATCAATAAATTTATTAGTGAAGCTGGAAAAGCGTCTCGACGTGGAGCGGATAAACTAATTAATGAGAGAAGAGTAATTATTAACGGTAAGGTTGCAAAAATTGGTGACCAAGTAAATCCAGGTGATGATGTACGAGTAAATGGAGAGCAGCTTCGAATTGCTCGAGATCACGTATATATCGCTTTAAATAAACCAGTAGGTATTACATGTACGAGTGAAAAAGCAGTAAAAGGTAATATTATCGATTTAGTGAATCATCCTTTACGAATTAGTCACATTGGACGTCTTGATAAAGACTCAGACGGTTTAATTTTGTTAACGAATGATGGTGATATCGTTAATGAAATTTTACGTGCTGAAAACAAACATGAGAAAGAATATATCGTTTCAGTAGATAAGCCAATTACTCCTGATTTCTTAGAGAAAATGGCAGCGGGTGTTAAAATTCTAGGTACAAAAACACTTCCTTGTGAGATCACACAGTTATCAAAATATGAGTTCAACATTATTTTAACGCAAGGGCTAAATCGTCAAATTCGCCGTATGTGTGAAGCTTTAGGTTATCAAGTATACACGTTAAAACGTACGAGAATTATGAATATCGAATTGAATAATTTACCAGTTGGACAATGGAGAGATTTATCGAAGAAAGAGAAAAGACGTCTATTTGCAGACTTAAATTACGAACCACAAGATTGGTAAAATTGCGAAGGGAAACCAAAAATCTATTTTTGGTTTCTTTTTTTATTAAAAAAAAATCATTTTTAAACACTTGCAAAAATAAAATGAATAAGATATAGTAAATAACAATTAATGGATGTACTTTTAAAAGCAAAGAAAAGGACACGAGTTATTTTACCCGGTTATACAGAGAAGGAAGGAAAGAAAGCTGAGAACTTCCTAACGCAGAAAAATAACTTACCACCTTAGAGCTGCACTAGGGAAATTAAGTATCTAGTGCCGTGTAAGCGACGTTATCGCAAAAGAAGCCATTATGTTTTTTGTGATGGGAATCTGGGTGGAACCACGGATATAAGCATATTCGTCCCTATATTTAGGGATGAATATGCTTTTTTGCATTCAATTTCATAATAAGCGAAGAAAAGGACACGAGTTATTTTACCCGGTTATACAGAGAGGGAAGGAAAGCTGAGAACTTCCTAACGCAGAAAAATAACTTACCACCTTAGAGCTGCACTGGGGAAATTAAGTATCTAGTGCCGTGTAAACGACGTTACCGTAAAAGAAGCCATTGTATGTTTACAATGGGAATCTGGGTGGAACCACGGGTAAAAGCACACTCGTCCCTATGTTAGGGATGAGTGTGCTTTTTATTATGAAATGGAGAGATGAAAAATGAAAGAGCAAATGATTGAAATTAAATTTCCAGATGGTAGCGTTAAAGAATTTGTAAATGGAGTTACTTTAGAAGAAATTGCGGGATCCATTAGCAGTAGTTTGAAAAAGAAAGCAGTCGCAGGGAAAGTAAATGATGGGTTATATGATTTACGCCGAAATATTGAAGAAAATGCGGAAGTAGAAATCGTTACTATAGATTCAAATGAAGGTGTAGAAATTGCAAGACATTCCGCGGCACATATTTTAGCGCAAGCTGTAAAAAGAATGTATGGTGATATAAATCTTGGGGTGGGGCCTGTTATTGAAAATGGATTTTATTATGATATGGATCTTCCAAGTAGTGTAAACGTAGAAGATTTACGAAAAATCGAAAAAGAAATGAAAAAGATTATAAATGAAAATATAAAGATAGAACGAGTTGAGGTTTCTCGAGAAGAAGCAGCAAAACTGTTTCAAGAAATGAACGATCGCTTGAAATTAGAACTTTTAGAAGCAATTCCTAGTGGGGAAAGTGTAACACTATATAAACAAGGTGAATTTGTAGATTTATGTAGAGGACCACATTTACCATCAACAGGTTATTTGAAAGCATTTCAATTAACTCAAGTTTCTGGGGCATATTGGCGAGGTGATAGTAATAACCAAGTGCTTCAGCGTATATATGGTGTTGCATTCTCTTCCCAAAAAGAATTAGAAGAGTATTTACATTTCGTTGAAGAAGCAGCAAAAAGAAATCATCGTAAGTTAGGCAATGAGCTTGAGTTATTTATGTTTTCTGAAGAGGCTCCGGGAATGCCGTTTTATTTACCGAAAGGACAAATTATTCGTAACGAATTGGAAGCATTTTTAAGAGAAATTCAAAAAGAGTACAATTATCAAGAAGTACGCACTCCGTTCATGATGAACCAAGAAGTATGGGAGAGATCAGGGCACTGGGGACATTATAAAGATAATATGTATTTCTCAGAAGTGGATAATAAAAGTTTTGCATTAAAACCGATGAACTGCCCAGGGCACATGCTTATGTTTAAAAATAAATTGCATTCTTATCGCGAATTACCAATTCGTATGTGTGAATTTGGTCAAGTACATCGCCATGAATTTAGTGGTGCGTTAAACGGATTATTAAGAGTACGTACTTTCTGCCAAGATGATGCACATTTATTTGTAACTCCAAAACAAATTGAAGATGAAATCAAATCCGTAATGGCGCAAATTGATTACGTATATAAAACTTTTGGATTCGAATATGAAGTAGAGCTTTCTACTCGTCCAGAAGATTCAATGGGTGACGATAAATTATGGGAGCAAGCAGAAGCAGCATTAGAAAATGTATTACAATCGCTAAATTATAAATATAGACTAAATGAAGGTGACGGTGCATTTTACGGGCCGAAAATTGATTTTCATATTAAAGATGCTTTAAATAGAAGTCACCAGTGCGGAACAATCCAGCTTGATTTCCAAATGCCAGAGAAATTTGATTTAAATTATATAGATGAAAATAATGATAAGAAAAGACCAGTTGTTATTCACAGGGCAGTTTTAGGGTCATTAGATCGCTTCTTAGCAATATTAATTGAGCACTTTGGAGGTGCGTTCCCGGCATGGGTGGCACCAGTTCAAGTGAAAGTAATTCCAGTTTCAAATGCAGTACATGAACAATATGCCAATGAGATTGCACATAAATTAGCAAAAGTTGGAGTTCGTGTTGAACAGGATGCACGAGATGAAAAATTAGGATATAAAATAAGAGAAGCACAAATGCAAAAAGTACCGTATGTTCTTGTTATTGGGGATAAGGAAATGGAAAATGGAGCTGTAAATGTACGTAAATATGGGGAAGAGAAGTCAGAAGTTGTTGTGCTAGATGTATTTGTGGCAAGTATTGAAGAAGAAATAAAGAATAGAAAATATTGATTGTAAAGAAAACACACTATTAGAAATTAGTGTGTTTTCATTTTTATCTTACAAAAATGTAAGGTAAATGTAAGCGAAATCGAGGGAACGAGTTGTAGAAAAATGAGAATATGAAGTAGGAAATAGGTTCATGTTACGGGTGTAAACCTTATTGAATGAATAATTAAAAAATTCTTAAGAATTTACATGACAAAATAATAAGAAATATGTGAGAAATTAAATTTATACAAAAGGGATGGAGTGAAAGAGATGTCAATGAATGTAGTTACTGTAGAAAGTGTAGAAAAAACGTATGGGAAAAGAAATGAGAATCAGTCAAAAGCGTTAAGGGGCGTATCATTAAATATTAAGGAAGGGGAATTCGTCGGGATTATGGGTCCTTCTGGGTCTGGGAAAACGACACTACTTAATGTGATTAGTACACTGGATCAAGCGACAGGTGGCAGTGTGACAATAGCTGGCACAAATATTACTTCAATGAAGGGGAATGCTTTATCAGATTTTCGATCTCAAAAATTAGGTTTCATTTTTCAAGATTTTAACTTACTAGAAAACTTATCAATTTATGAAAATATCGCTTTGCCACTTTCTTTGCAAGGCGTACCTTCAAGTGAGATTACTGGAAAGGTAAATGAGGTTGCGAAGAAATTAGGGATTACTGAAATTTTAACGAAATATCCAACTGCTGTTTCTGGTGGACAAAAGCAAAGAACAGCGGCAGCTCGAGCTTTAGTACATAATCCAGCAATTGTATTAGCAGATGAACCGACAGGTGCGCTTGATAGTAAAAACGCAAAAAGTTTATTAGAAGCAATGCAAGATTTACATGAAAATCATAATGTAAGTATTTTAATGGTTACACACGATGCATTTAGTGCAAGTTATTGTGAGCGTATTTTATTTATTCAAGATGGTCTTCTTTATAAAGAATTAAATCGTCAAGGCACTCGAGAGAATTTCTATCAAGACATTTTAGGTGTGCTCGCTCATATGGGCTCAGCTGCTGAGTCTAAGTAGGGGGCGAAACTATGTTATTTAAATTATCACGTCATAGTATGAAAAAGATGTTAAAAGATTATATGGTTTTACTTATTGGCCTCGTTATTAGTATTAGTATTTTCTACATGTTCCAAACAATGGCGATGAATAGTGAATTTACGAAAGATAATAGTCTAATTAGTAGTATTAGACTCGTCTTTTGGGTAGGTGCAATACTATTATCTTTCATTACTGTATTTTATATTATATATGCCAACTCTTTCTTGCTCACGTTAAGAAGAAAAGAACTCGGTATGTACATGATGCTTGGTGCGAAAAAGAAAAAAGTAGCACAGTTATTATTTATTGAAACATTCGGTATGGGTATTGTCAGTATTATTATCGGTATTTTAGTAGGGATGTTACTTGCAAGTGTAGCAGGGAATTTTTTAATGAATGGAATGGAAATTTCAGCAAAAGGTAGTTACGCATCTGTATACACACCAGCAATTTTAGTTACAGCTATTTTCTTCTTAATACTATTTTTCATTACTGGCTTAATGAACAGTGTCCGATTGTTACGTAAAACTGAACTAGAGTTAATTCGTGAAGATGAAACACTAGATGAAGTGAAGAAAAGTAAAACTCGCATTATAATAATGACAGTACTTGGTGTATTACTAGTAAGTACAGGGTACTATTTTATGATCAATGTAAAAATATATGCTGAATTAGGTTTTATTATAGCAACCATCGTTACAACACTTGGAACATATTTTATCTTTAGTTCATTACTCCCATTTTTTGTGATGAAAATTAAGGGGAATAAAAAACGAAATGAAACGGGCTTAAATAGTTTTACATATGCACAGCTACGCTTTCGAGTAAATAGTTTATCGAGAGTATTAGGTACTGTAGCGATGTTAATTGCATTAGGCGCAGGTGCGATGACGGCAGGTATGGCTTTCCAAAAAAATGTAGGTATTATGACAGACTTTTCTCGTGTATATGATGTTGTAATTCATGATCCGAATGATCAAGACAAAGCTGCCTTAAAAGAAATGGAAATTGTTGAAGAAAGCAAGTACAAATATAAAGTAGATGGAGAAGCGGTTTATTATTTACGTAACGACTTAACTGCGAAACCACCACTTGTTTCAGACCATTTTGATACAAAAACGTTAAAAGAGCCTGTTCGTAAACGTGTGACTGATCCTTTAACTGAACCTGTATATTCAGCTTTAGAGGCTCCTGAATTAGCAAAATTCCCTCGTATGCCAAAGGATTGGGAAGACGCAGTTGTAAGAGAGATACAAATTACGCATAATCAATTTAGCGGAAAACCAGTAAGAATTGCAGACGAAGAGCATTATAAAGGAATTCAAGGAACAGAACACACTGTAACATTAGCAAAAGTAGATGATATGAAAAAATATAAACCGTTATTGATCGAAATAGACAAGAGACAAAAAGCACAAATTGAAAAAGCAACAGGTGAAAAGGTAGACTTATTTACGAAAATGACAATTTATCAGTTTATGAACAGCTTCATGAGCGGAACAATGTTTATGGGATTCTTCCTCGGAATTGCCTTTTTAGCAATGATGGCAAGTTCACTAATGTTCAAAATATTAACAGGTGCTTCTCGTGACGTACGACGTTATGAAATGTTACGAAAAATCGGCGTAAGACGTAGTATGTTAACGAAAAGTATATATAAAGAAATTTCATATTTATTTATCTTCCCAGCGATCATTGGCATTTCTCACGTTTTAGTAGGGCTTAACTTATTTAGCTTTATATTAGTTGACCCGTTTGTGAAAGTGTGGGTGCCAATAGGAATTTTCTTAGTCATTTATTTCATTTATTACTGGATAACTGTTCAACTTTATAAAGGTATGGTAATGCCGAAAGAAGAGGTAGCTAAATAGTTTATGAAAAGAGTCCTTGTGTTGAGAATAAGGGCTCTTTTTTTTATGTTTTTTATAAAGAAGGAAAAGATTGGATAATGGTCGAAAAAGATAATGTAACTTCCAATAAATGACTGAAATAATACTATTTTGTCGAGAGAAAGGATACGAAGTATGAAAGAAATGCTACAGTTATTTCGCAACAAAGTGTATGCACGTTTTTTTCTAGCAAATATTTTAGAGCGACTCGG
Source organism: Bacillus sp. FG16 (assembly GCF_057809515.1). NCBI lineage: Bacteria > Bacillati > Bacillota > Bacilli > Caryophanales > Bacillaceae > Bacillus > Bacillus sp. FG16. The sequence goes on along the minus strand of NZ_JBMDKC010000041.1, from coordinate 40,088 downwards.
TTCTATGATTGCTGGAATTTCTTTAATGTTTTATTTGCTAGATCAATACGGAAAACAACCAGTTTACGCAACGATGACACAAATTATGATTGCATTACCTGCATTAATCTTTTTTCTATTGGTAGGGACAGTAGTGGATCGATTTGATAGACAACGTATATGTACAGTAAGTAACATATGTTGCTCGCTCTGTAATATTGGAATCCTAATTTCGCTTTATTACGGGATGATTATACTTGTCTTTATATTTTTATTTTTGGAAAATGCGTGTATACAATTTTTCTCTCCAGCAGAACAATCGATGATACAGGGAGTAGTTGAATCAGACCAATACGGTGCAGCAGCGGGTATTAATCAAATGGTAAATAGTTTGTATGCTTTGTTTGGTGTAGGAATTGCAACGATGGTGTACTGGACTTTTGGAATTTACGGGAGCATTTTAGTAAATACGCTCACTTTTATTATGAGTGGTATTTTGATTCAAACGATCTCCATTCCAGAAAAAGTTCGTTTACCAAATGGTAGAACAAAATGGAAAGAAGTTAATTTGAAGATGTTAATAACAGAGTTTAAAGAAGGGATTAGGTATATATACCAAAATGAAACTTTAAAAAAATTACTTTTAGGATTTATCGTATTTGGATTATTAAATGGTGTTTTAAGTGTATCCACTACTTACATATTAAAATACAAACTAGCTCCAGAAACGTATGAAAGTTTAGCGATGGTGGGCGGTGTAGTTGGAGGGATTTCATTACTAATTGGAAGCATAGTAGCAACGAGTATAGGTAAGAAATATGCGCCAAAATCTATTATAGTTTTTGGTATGGCAGGCTCAGGAGTCTTCTTTGGTATGTGTTACTTTGTAAATTACGTATGGTCTTTTTATGTATGTATCGCTTTAGCGACATTCTTTTTACCGTTTATTAATGTTGCAATATCAGGATGGATGTATGAAATCGTAGAAGAATCGTTTATGGGGCGTGTTCAAAGTTTGCTAAGTCCATTAACGACAGGGTTTCAATTGTTATCTCTTGGAGCGATAGCTATGTTATTCCCGAAATGGATTGAGGCGGATACTTTGTATATTATTTTATTTGGTTTATTATTTTTTGTTACGTGTCTATACCAAGCTATTTTACCTAGTGGGCAAAAGCGAGTACATGTTGTAGCTAAAGAGATGTGACATATTTAGCTCTTTTTGTTTCTAGATATTCTATCGAATGGTAAGGGGTAATAGTTATGTTCATGCGAACTGCCAAGTGGTGTTGGATTACTTGTTTACAATTATTAGCTGCAATTCTATGTATAATCTGTTTAGGTGCGCTCCCTCGATTATTTAAGGGATTGCAAATTGATTTAATCGGTTTTTGGAACACGATTGTGTTTATTGGGGGAAAGTTACTCCGACCATGGGAAATTACATTTGGATTTCGAGACTCGAGGAAATTATTTCCACAAATATGGATTCATTATAGTGAAACTATGCTTGTATTTCTATCAGCTTTTTTACTATCTTTGCTTATAGCGTATGTACTTGTTGTTTGGGTATTGCAGCGTTCTCATATGAAGCAAAAAATGTGGAATGGAGTTTTTCTTACGCTAGAGAGTATACCGGATATATTACTTATTTTATTATCACAACTTCTTGTCGTAATTGTTTTTCAAAAAACAGGTTTTATGCCAATAAAACTTGCTGGATTAGGAGAAGAGAGAGTACGATTGTTACCGATTATATGTCTTACAATACCAACAACGTTATTATTTATTAAACTATTGTTATTACGTTTTAAAGAAGAAATGGAGAAAGATTATAGTATATTTGCGAAGAGTAAAGGACTAAGTTTGCAGCATATTTTAACACATCACGTTTCAAGGAATGTTTTATTGACAACAATCTACTATGCGAAAACAAACATTTTATTTATGCTATCCAATTTATATATTATCGAATGGATTTTCAATACATATGGAATGTTTGTTTTTGTAAAAGAAAATTCTAAATTAGAAATATTTACAGTGAGTCTAGTTATATTATACGTTCCACTTTTTATACTATTTCGTATATTACATACGCTTTTACAAAATGTTATAAGGGAGCGTGTGTAACATGTGGCAAGTTGTAAAAAGAGATGTGAGATTTTGGATAGGTGTTACTTTTCTGAGTGTACTAATGATTATTAGTATTGGATATACGTTATTTTTCGATGGGAATATTCGTGAACTTACGATGATGTATAACGAAAAAGGAGAACTAGAGGCAGCCCCATTTTCGCCATCAAGTAAATTTTGGTTCGGAAGTGATACGAAAGGCCGTGACCTTGTCCAATTAATAATAGAAGGCGCGAAATGGACAGTTGGAGCGAGTATAATTATAGCAACTTTACGAGTTATAGTTGGAGGAGGGATTGGGTTACTTCTTGGTATGTATGGTAAGCGATCTTTTCCGGTTATCTCATCCTTTTTTGATCCTTTTAGTATTGTACCGATGGTTATGATTTCTTATTTTATGTTAAATGAAGTTTTAACGTTTGATAGTGGAGCGGAAGTTGTGCCGTTGTATTTGCGGGTGACATTTCAAATTATAGTTCTTACATGTCTTGCTGTACCAACAGTTATGTTGTATGTAGCGCAAGAAGTTAAACGTATTAAGAAAGAAGAATTTATGTTGGCAACCACTGTGCTTGGCGGGAGTAAGTGGCAGAGGTTGAAGCGCCATATATGGCCTCATATGTTGCCATCATTTTTTTTATTAGTAGCACAACAATTTGTGAGTACTTTATTACTTCTTTTACACCTTGGTTTGTTGCAATTATTTTTTGGTGGAACAATAACCTTCAGTGGAATGGATCCAGATAGTGTAACAAAAGAATGGACCGGCCTAATTGGTCAAAACTTCCGCCACTTAACTACTCATACATGGATTGTACTTATACCGATTGCTTTTTATAGTATGACAATTTTAGCTGGAAACTTAATTAGTAATAGTATGCAAGATGCGATTAAGTTAGGAAATGTGAGAAGGACAGAGAGGGAGAATAAAGAATTACAAGTAGAGAAACAAGTACAACCAACTATGAATGACTTTTCTTTTTATAGGGAGATACAAAAGTAAAGAAAGATAGCTGAAGACAAATCGTTTTCAGCTATCTTTTTTCGTTTATAGTGGAGGTAAATCAATCTTACCTTCTTCAAATAATTCTTTTATCATATGCTTCGTATAACCAGCGGCTTGACCAAATGTGATTTTTGCTGGCATTGGTGCTTCGTTAGCATCTACATCAATAATACACGGTTTATTTTGTTTTACTGCATTTTCGAAAGCGGGAAGTAGTTCATCTAAATTCTCAACACGGTATCCAATACCTCCACACGCCTCTGCATATTTTGCAAAATCAGGGTTCGTTAAGTCTGTTTCGAATTCGATATTACCCATAACTTCTTGCTCGAATTTAATCATCGCGATTTTATTATTATTTAATACGACGACAACGATTGGTAGTTTATATTTTACAGCTGTTACGAAATCATTCATCGTCATTCCAAATCCGCCATCACCACAAACTGCAAATACTTGTTTATCCGGGAATGCAATTTTTCCAGCAAGGGCACCAGGTAAACCGCAACCAAGTGTTGCGAGCCAGCTTGAAATGACAAATTGCTGGTTTGTCATACGGAAGTGTCTTGCGGTCCATACTGTTACATTTCCGACATCGACTGATAGAATTGCGTCATCATGTGCTACTTGCTGCAGAGCGTGCATAACGCGTTGTGGTTTAATTGGAATAGAAGAGTCTTCTTCTTGATCGTGTAATTTTTCTTCCCACTTTTTCATCATTTCTTGATGATGTTCTAAGAAGGAATGGTCTGTGTTTTTTTCAACATTTTCAATTAACCATCGCAATGTTTTATCAGCATCACCAGCTAAGCCAATATCTGTTGCATAACGTTTCCCGATTTGGGCAGGATCTGTATCGATATGGATTGTTTTAGCTTTTTCAGGTAAGAAACCAGTGAACGGATAAGAAGTACCAACCATAATTAAAGTATCCGCATGTTTCATTGCTTCATAAGAAGGTTTCGTTCCGATTAATCCTAATCCACCGATACAAAGAGGATGCTCATCAGGAATAATTCCTTTAGCAGGTAATGTAAGTACGATTGGAGCACCAATATGTTCTGCCAATGCAAGTAAAGATTCTCTCGCATGTTTTGTTCCTTTTCCTGCTAAAATCACAGGCTTTTTCGCTTCATTTATTGCGAGTTTTGCTCCATCTAAATCTTCTTTTTGTGGAAACAACTCAGGTAAAGTAAAAGAAGTATTTGTAATACGAGCACCATTTTTCACTTCGAATTTCGGGACATCATCAGGAATCGTAAGAACGGATACACCTTTTTTCGTATAAGCCATTCGAATCGCTTGATTTACGACAGCAGGTAGTTGTTCTGCTGACATAATGCGCTGGTTATAAACCGCGACATCATCGAACATTCTTTCCAAGTTTACTTCTTGGAAAAAATCCGTTCCGAGTAAATCGGTTTCTACTTGACCTGAAATTGCTAGTACAGGAGCTTTATCGAGTTTCGCATCATATAAACCGTTTAATAAATGAATAGCTCCAGGTCCTGCGATTGCCATGCAAACGCCGAGTTTTCCTGTTAACTTAGCATAGGCAGCTGCTGCTAATGCACCAGCCTCTTCATGGCGAACTTGAATGAATTTAATTTTATCTTGTTTTTTTCTTAATGCTTCAATAATAGAATTGATGGAATCACCAGGCATACCGTATATATGTTCTACTCCCCAGTCAATTAATAAATCAACTAATGCTTCACCGGCTGTTTTTCCAAACATAATTGTTCCTCCTTATAATAGGTAGATAACATTATGTTTTGGATAAAAAGGAAAAATATACAAATAAGAAAATTTATCTGGTTATTTGTGATCTAAGAATCAGTTTGGGAGGCACAAAATTTTCACTTTAGCAACTTTAATGATGACCAGCGAATAAAGTGAACAATGTTATTAGTAAAAAACCACTAGTTGCCCACATTAGAAATGTAAGGAAAGAGAGCTGTTTCTTAGCTTTCCAAAGCATTCCATGAATTGTGACATATCCAAGTGAACCAATAGCACTTCCCATAATGAGGCCTTGCAGGTGAAGAGCTTTTCCTTCCATCAAAATGCCAAAAACTGTGCCAGTACCAAGAATAAGAGAAAGTAATAAAGTCGTTAATAAAAAGGAAATATATTTATGCTTTGTAAAGAGAAAGGGGATAATTAATGCTAAGCCTTCTGGAATATGGTGAATTACAATTGCAAGTAAGAAAGGAATGGCAGAATCATTATGATTTATAAAAGCTGTACCTAATGCAAATCCACTCGGCAAATTATGAATAAATATAGCGAAAGAGAGAAAAAGGAAAGTTTGCCATGCTTGTTGATCTTTTTTATGTATCGTTGGATGATGACAATAGTTATCTAATAAGCTCATAACTAAAATACCGATGGCTATACCAAGTATAGGCCCAATCATTTCGTAGCTTGAAAATGTTTCAGGAATAATTTCAAGGGATAAAAGCCCAAGCAAAATACCGCCACATAATGCATATAAACGATGCATTTTTTCTTCAATGAGTTGGCGTGTTGCTACTCCAACAGCACCTCCTAATAGTAATCCACCGAACGAAAAAAATGTTACAATCATTGGGATCCATAAACGTTCCATAGTATCACACTCCGATTCTATTCCCTTATTTTTAGCTTACGAAAAGGAAAGTTAGATTAGTCCAAGTAATTGTGTTTGATTATAGAGAAAAAAGTAGTGATTCGTTATAATTTATATATTAAATTTAAGTGAGAAAATGAAAAGGGGAATTGGTTATGCAACAAATTAAAAAAATAGGAAACTCATTTTGGTATATGACACCTGTTTCTGAAACAGATAGACCTATATTAGGAATGGTTGTTGGACAAGAAAAAACTTTAATGATCGATGCAGGGAATTCAGAGGAGCATGCACAATTATTTTTAGAAATGTTAAAAGAACAAAATGTATCGAATCCAGATTTCGTAGCACTAACCCATTGGCATTGGGATCATATTTTTGGATTGCCTGTACTACAAGATGCATTGTCTATGGCACATTCTGAAACGAAAAAAGAGATGAGTACACTTGTTTCTTATGAATGGACAGATGAAGCTTTGGACGCACGCGTAAAAGAGGGTACTGAAATTGCATTTTGTGCGGATTGCATCAAAAAAGAGTTTGAAGAAAAAGCGAGAAATATTAAAATCATTCCTCCAACTTTAACGTTCCAGGATCAAATTGAATTAGACCTTGGTGAAGTGACATGCGTGTTAAAACATGTGGGTGGAGATCATGCACATGATTCAGTTGTTATTTACGTGAAAGAAGAAAAGATATTATTTTTAGGAGACTGTATATATGCAGATATTTTTTCTTCGAAGTGGAACTATACGACGAAAAGAACGTTTAAATTGATAGATGAATTAGAGAAATTTGATGCTGAGACATATATTCTCTCTCATGGGGAAGCGATAAATCGAGAGGAGTTTTTACAAGAGATTCGTATGTTAAAAACAGTAGGAACTTATACAGAAGCTCATAAAGGTGATGAAGAGAAGATAAAGGCAGCGTATAAACAAGAACTAGATAGAGAATTAAATGAAGATGAGTTAGAAACAATAACTTATTTTGTCAATGGTTATGAAATGAATAATCAATAAGACACTACATTAATCCAATATAATTAAATTGCACAAAAAGAGTATTGAAATTTAATTCAATACTCTTTTCAATAGTTAAATATGTAGTTTCAACCAAATTCTAAATATAGGGGTTCATCGTCTGAAGTGATTTTATTCTATTTATTTTTCGTATAGATAGTGGTTCAAGTAGAAGCTTTCTTTGCTAATTCAGTAATATATTCAAAGAATACATCACGTTTTACATCATAAACGACATTTACAGGTCGTCCATCAGCAGTTTCCTCTGTACGCCCCTGGCTAGGTCCATATGTATGAACAATACTATTAATCGTTTCAGTTTTTGCAAGGCTAGTGTTTCCGACAAGCGCGGTAGTTAGTACATCCCATAAATAGTAGGTAGAGTTCGTTGAGAAGTGAACGAGAGGGGGGACCATTGCATAACATTGACCAAGGAAATCAACACCAATATACTTTCTCTCTTTTGCCCACTGTTCACGTATGTCTATAGTTAACGGAACTTGGTTTGTACTTTCTAGTGTCACTAAGTCGATTTTAATTTTTGCATCCCATACACGAGCTACTGCTTCAGGGTCCCAAAACGAATTCCACTCAGCTGTTCCATCATGCTCTGGTTCATGTACATTGCCTGCTGTAAGAAATGTACCACCCATCCAAACGAGACGTTCAATTTTATCTTCAATTATGGGAGCTTCATATAATGCACGAGCAAGGTCAGTTAGGGGCCCGGTAAATAATAAAGTTGTTTTTCCTTCCGTTTGTAGAAGCGTTTCTATTAAATGGTGATGTGCAGGCTTTGCTGCTACAGGTGTTACAACTTTTCCAGCCTCATTTAAAATTGGTAAAGCATCTACATAAAATGCATGCATCCGCCAGTCTTTCGGAAACGGATTTTGCCCACGAGAGTTTGAAGCGGCTACTGCAATATTACCTTCGCCGAAGCGATCAATAATTTTACGACTTGCAGACATTGCAGGTTCTAAATAGCAGTCTGCTGGGATAACAGATACACCGGTAAGTTCAACGTTTTCCATTTGAAGTAATAAAAATAATGAAATTAAATCATCTACGCCGCCATCATGATTGAAGTATACTTTTTTCTTCATTGTAATCTCCATCCTATATAATTTAGTTAGAAATTAAATATGAATTGAGGAAAAGTCATCAATAATTTCCACCACTTCAATTTCTCCATTAATCAGTAGCTCAGGAAGCTCATTTCTAATATTTCCTTTCCAATACTCTCTAGCTTGTTGGATTTTTTGAGAAAAAGGAATACCATCTTCTTTCGGTAAAAGATTACCGTCACCTTCAAAAGAACTTCCGATTACTCGTAGTTTAACAATCTGTAAAACTTCTCGATTGTAAGAATCAAATAATGCTTTCCATTTTAAAGCATCTTCGTAGCTTTTTGAAGCGTATAAACAAGATAACCTGGAAGGGTATTCAGGGAATTCTTGTAGTCTAACCATTTCTACAATTGTTTCTCTAACTGCTCTAATTGTTTGATCCATATAACTCATAACTACTGTAGCATTTTCATTATTTATATGTAATTCGTCATTTTTATAGTGATTATTTAAAATTTGTATGCCATCTTCACCATTAGCATTTAATTGTTCTCTTTCAAAAAAGAAGTGATATAGAGTATTTTGTTGATTTTTGTTAAAAGGAATCATTTGTCCGATATGCATTTTTTTCCTTGTTACGATGTGATATGCGTAAAATTCTGCTTCATTCATGGTTATCCTCCTAGTAATAATGTAATGCAATGTTAAATTTAGTAATTCAACATTGAAATATATAAAACCTTTATAAGTAAAAGTGAGAATTTGAGTTGAAAGTAAAGAAAATATATGAAAACGTTTTAAATTTGTTCACAAAATGTTCACTTACGAAGGGGTTTCCAATGTCGATATAATGACAAAGACTCAAAGAGAAAGGATGATGAAATTTGCCAACAACAAGAAAGGAAAACCTCCAATTTGGCATGATGATGTGCCTTGGAATGGTTATCGTAATGACGTTTTACAATTTACTAATGAATGAAACAGGAGGATCAATTTATATTAAAGAGATTGCATTAGAACTATTAATTGGCTTTATTATTGCGCTATTAATTGAAATATGTATCGTTGGACCTTGTGCGAAAAAAATTGTATTCATGTTGCCATTTGATAAATCTAAGAAAACAAATATTATCGTTGCAATGGCGACAACTATGGTAATCGGAATGGTGTTCTTTATGTCATTTTTCGGTATGGCTATGATGCATTTACATGGTGGACTACAAGGAGATTCATTTGTTTCAATTTATTTTTCGATTTTTATTAAAAATTTCATAATGGCATATCCATTACAATTAATTATTATGGGACCGCTTGTACGTTTCTTATTTGCAAAGTTTGTTATGAAAAAGAAATCTTTTAATGTAGCGTAATTTTCATTTATAAAACATTATATATAAATAATGAAAAGCACATCTCGCATTTTTGAGGTGTGTTTTTTTTCATTCCAAGTTATTTTCATAGTGATGTGACATTTGTCCTTTTGCCATTATAGGATGATGGTTTTTAATTAAGTCAGAAATAAAGGATGAGGAGATGATTTTTTGAAAGGTATTCTATTTGCTGTTTTTGCGGGGATATTTATAACGCTTCAAGGAACCTTTAATGCGAAACTTAGTTCACATATCGGTATATGGTCGACGAGTATTATAACCCATTTAATTGGATTCATTATTGCAACAACTGTATTTTTGTTAAAGAAAGAAGAGAAAGTAACAGATTTAAAGAGTGTAAAAAAAGTATATTTAGTAGCGGGTGCATTTGGTGGATTCATTATTTGTGCAGAAACTATGGCGATATATTCACTAGGAGTTACATTGACAGCTGGCACACTAATGGTTGCTCAATTGTTAACGGCAACAGTTATTGAAATGAAAGGACTGTTTCATATAAAAAAGATACAGATGGAGAGATATCATATTGTGGGAACAATAGTAATGATTATAGGTATTGTTGTATTTAATATGTAAATGAAAGGAGAAATGCATATGGAGGATAGATCAGGTTTAATTACGCATTATTTGAAAACCAATAAAACGCTTGAGATTTTTTCAGAAATAGATACATCTTATTTTCAATTAAATCACTTTGAAAAAGGCGAGCTTATTTGCAATATAGATGACGAAATGAATCGTTTATATTTTGTTGTTAAAGGTAAAGTAAAAGTTTACACGATTACACCTGAAGGGAAGAAACTAATCCTTCGCTTTATCAATCCACTCGCAATTGTTGGTGATATTGAATTAATTCAAAATAGCAAAGCACATAATGTCGTTGAAGCTTGTTCAGATGTTGTAGCAATTTCCATTTCTAATACGGTTATTAGAAACAAGTTATTACATGATCCTATATTTATGAAGTTCTTACTTGAAAACATTGCGAACACGTTAAAAATATCGACTCGTTTTACTGCTCTTAATTTACTTTATCCTGTAGAAGTACGTGTAGCTAGTTATTTACTTTCAATTTCAACAGATAGTAACGGGAATATGTACAAAGGGGATTTGGATGCGACTTCGGTAACGAGTATTGCGGATTTTATAGGGGTAAGTTATAGGCACGTAATTCGGGTATTACAAAGATTTTATAATGAAAAATTAATTGAAAAGAGTAATGGAGTTATTGTAATTAAAGATTTTTCTAGAATGAAGGAAGTCGCTAAAGATAATATATATGAGCAATGAAAGGGAGAGGAAGATTTTGATTGGATTTAGTTTAGCTATATTAGCAGGAATATTAATTAGCTTACAATCTGTTTTTAATGCAAAAGTAAATGAAAATGTAGGACAGTGGTTAACGACTACATGTGTCCTTGGAATAGGTCTCATTAGTTCTATTTTATTTTATATCATTACAGAAAACAGTATTAACATTAAAGTGTATACTACAAATTATTTGTTTTATGTAAGTGGACTGTTTGGCATTGGATTAATTATTTGTATATTGGGTGCAATAAAGAGTTTAGGTCCAGCGTATACGGTGCTAATTAGTCTTATTACTCAATTGGTCGTTGCATTATGCATTGATACATTCGGATTATTTGGAATGGAGAGCATGCCATTACAAATAAATAAATTAGTTGGTATAGGCTTATTAATTGTGGGAGTAGGGATTTTTAAAAATCTATTTTCGAATAAGAAAGCTATTCATATAAGAAAGGATAGGGTTTAAAGAATTTAAAGGTAAAAGCTGTTAATGGTCAGAACATATACATTTAAATAGTAGTAAGTGATTCAATATATGTTGCAAGATGGTGTACATGATTTGAAAATCGATGAGATTCAACATTTTAGCTCCCACGTAAAGCGCATGCAAGATTTTATCCCGCATTAACGGGCAGTAAGACCCCCACCTGAAAATTCAGCGAAAGCAAAGAAGTTAGGTGGGGAGCGGGCTGCCCGTAAAAACCCGATTGGTGAGGGCTGATAATCAGTGGGGGATGAACAAAACCCCTACTGATTAAAGTTTCACTTTATAAAATTTTTCGGCTATCCAATAACAAAAGAGAATTCTAGAATCGCACAAGGATAGAGGTGTGTAAAAACGAATAGGTTTATAGAATGAAAAGGGAGATTCCTTGTGAGATTAAATTTTTGATTTTGAAGTAATTCAAAATCTTAGCCAGATGCCTATGTAGCGGTACCTCATAATAAAAAGGCAGGAACATATCAATTATGTTTCTGCCTTTGATTTTATTAAGATTAACATTTATGACCTAAGTATAAATGTATTGAGCTCTTCTTTATTTATTATTTTTTGAACCGTAAATGAACAAACTTCAACATTTTTATTAAGTTTACAATTCTCATCATTTGTTATATAATTAAATAAATAATTAGGGTGAAATGTACACTGTTAGGAGTGAACAATTATGGTGAAAGCAAGGGAATTAGCCTTCTAAAATAAAAAGAAAATTTTAGGAGGCTATTAGAATGAAGTTTCATGTAATTGATAGAGAAGATTGGAATAGAGAGCAGTATTTTGAGCATTATTTAAAGTTGAAATGTACATTTAGTATGACTGTGAATGTTGATATCACGATGTTATTAGAGGAAGTATATCAAAAGGGAATAAAATTTTATCCCGTTTTTATATATTTAATTTCTAGAATAGTAAATAATCATAAAAAATTTCGAACATGTTTTAACGATGAAGGAGTTTTAGGCTATTGGGAGGAAATGATACCGAGTTATACAATCTTTCATAAAGATGATAAGTCTTTTTCAAGTATATGGACGGATTATTCAAGTTATTTCCGCACTTTCTATAAAAATTATGAAGACGATATGAGATGCTATGCTAGTGTTCATGGTCTTTTCACAAAAGAAAATATTCCGCCTAATGTATTTCCGATTTCTAGCATACCTTGGACTAGTTTTACTGGATTTAATCTTAACATTAATAATGATGAAAATTTTCTATTGCCAATTATAACTTGTGGGAAATATTTTAACGAAGGAAACAAGGTTATGCTACCAGTTTCATTGCAAGTACATCATTCGGTTTGTGATGGATATGATGCGAGTAAATTTATAGAAGATTTACAGCAGTTAAGTAATACTTGCAACGATTGGCTTAAGTAATATCTAATTTTTAATTATATAAAGTGAAACTTTAATCAGTCCTCATCAATCGGGCTTTTACGGGCAATTGATCCCCCACCTAACTTCTTTGCTTTCGCTGAATTTTGAGGTGGGGGTCTTACTGCCCGGCAAATAGCGGGATAAAATTGAAAATGAATAAAAGAAGAGAACATGTTTATATTACATGGTCTCTTTTTATTATTCATTAATACTAAGTAACTGTGGAAAATGTAGGGTGATTGTAGTTTAATAGTAAAGAGAATGATTAGTGTTAATTTTCTTAGTTTTGAAAAAATAAGGATATAAATGTTTTAATAGGGGGGAATAAAGTGAAATTCGTAAGCATTGAAAAAAATGAGGTCCTAATTGGGAATATGGCAAATTTGTATTGTAAAGTATTTGAGAAAACAAATTTCAATGAAATGATCGAGCGAATGAATAGGCATATAGAATATACAGGTTTTAAAGGTATAGTAGCAATAAATGATGAAAATGAAGTAGTTGGTTTTACTTATGGTTATCGCTCAATGGAGGGACAGTACTATAATCAATTAATGAGAGAAGTGTTACATCTAGAGCAAGTAGACGAATGGTTGCAAGATTGTTTTGAATTTGTAGAGTTAGCAGTTCACCCACAATATCAAAATAAAGGTCTTGGAACGAAATTACATAATAAATTACTAGAAGGGGTTTCAAATAGAACGAGTGTTTTAACAACACAAATAAACAATGAAAAAGCACGTTCGTTATATGAAAGATTAGATTGGATAAATGTATTGGAGCCATTTCATCCAAGTAAAAATGATGTTCCATATGTAATAATGGGAAAAGCATTAAAAACAAAAGTGAATTGATAATTATGGCATTCACAAAAATTATTGGTTTGTAATAATGAAGGGGAAAACAACAATGATATCTATAGAAAAAGCTACAATTTTAGATGCTAAAAAGTTAACAGAAATAATGAAAAGAACATTTGATGCAGAAGCAAAACAATGGCTATACGGCCAAGATGATGTCATTGATTATAACATTCAACCGCCAGGATATTCTTCAGTTGAAATGATGGAATATTCCATTGAAGAATTGGATTCTTTCAAAGTTGTAACGGATAAAGAAATAATCGGAGGGATAATAGTTACGATTTCTGGTAAGTCGTACGGTCGAATTGATCGTATTTTTGTAGATCCTGTTTATCAAGGAAAAGGAATTGGATCACATGTTATGAAATTAATAGAAAAGGAATATCCAAACATAAAGATTTGGGATCTCGAAACATCTAGTAGACAAATTAATAATCATCACTTTTATAAAAAGATGGGTTACCAAATGATTTTTGAGTCGGAAGATGAGTATTGTTACGTGAAAAGAATAAAAACAAGCTCAAACAAAGAGAGTGTAGTTACAAATAAAGATATGAAAAATAGTCAATACGAAAACTGTAATTTAGCAAATACAGAGTATTATCAAGTGAATTTAAAAAACAGTTCATTTGTTGGTAGCAATATAATGAATATGAATATGAGTAATTGTAATGTAAGTCAATCAAAGTTTAGAAATATAAATTTTAGATGGTCATCATATGCAGATTTAAATCTTTCTGGCAGTAAATTTAATTTGGTGACTTTAGGTGGAGTACAATTTAAAAATACAAGTCTCGGAGATGAGAAGGAACCTATTTTATTCAATAAATGTGATTTGGAAGGTAGTACCATAAGTGATAGTAATCTGAAAAATATTGAAATAGAAAATTGTGATATAGTCGGTATGAAACTAAATGGCATTCCGATTGAAAATTTGCTTAATTTATATAACAAGGTGAAAAGTTAACCATATCCATATAGTTGTTAATCTTTTTGGAAGTTAAGTATTATATCGAAATAATTATGTAAAAATGACACAAAGAAATACGGATGAGAAGGTCATTCATGATCGTTTCTAGAATACACCACAAATATATTGTTATTTATATGGAGGAGAGAAAGATGGGGATTAACGTTAGAGCGGTAGAAATACAAGATGCTAGAGCAATTCATCGTATATGTATACAAGATGACGTTTTACCGTATATGATTTTCTTACCTAGCATGCGTGTAGACGCTATGGAAAATAGAATTCGAAATTTAGCACCAAATCAATTTGAATTTGTTGCAGAATATGATAGAGAAGTTGTTGGGTTTGTAGGTTTAACACAAAGCCAGGGCCGAAGATCTCATTCAGGTGATTTATTCATTGGGGTAGACAGTGAATATCATAATAAAGGAATTGGGAAAGCACTTCTTACGAAGATGCTTGATCTGGCTGATAATTGGTTAATGATAGAGAGAGTAGAACTAGGTGTGTTAGAAACGAATCCAAAAGCAAAAGCTTTATATGAAAAATTTGGATTTGTAGAAGAGGGAGTAAAGATAGGGAATTTGAAAGCTCATGGAAAGTTTATTAATGAAATTATGATGAGTCGTTTTAGACCGGATGGTTTAATTGTACATAATGAATAGTTAAAAGCATGACAGTATACTGTCATGCTTTTTTATTAGAACTTGGCTGTAATAAAAATAATACTAAACCAATAAAAATAACGGTAATTCCTAGTCCTTGTTGTAAAGAAATGGTCTCATGTAATATAAAGTACGCTAGTATACAAGTGCCAATTGTTTCTCCTAAAATACTCATTGAAATTACAGTAGCACTCATCCATTTTAATAACCAATTAAAAATGGTTTGTCCTAAAATTGTAGCAATGAAAGCTAATCCAATAAAGCACAACCAAGTTTGTGTAGAGTAATGCATGAAAGATTCTTGTTGCGTGAAAGCAAATATGCCAAGAAAGCCAGCACTACTTCCATAACTAATTACCGAATATGGTATAAGTGCTAAATCTTTACGAACGTGTTGGCTAATGAAAAAATAAGCAGTAATGATACCGGCAGCGATAAATGCTAAAATATCTCCATATAAAGTTTCTCCGCTAATTTGGAAATCTTGCCAGCCAATGATGATACTACCTGAAATAGCGATGAGGCAACCAATAACTGCTCCTTTCGTAAATCTCTCCTTAAATAAAAAATAACCACCAATCATTGAGAATAAAGGTTGTAGCGTTACGATAACTGTAGAGCTTGCTACAGAAGTATATTGTAATGATTCAAACCATAGTACATAATGTGCAGCTAAAAATAGCCCAGATATGAATCCGAATACCCATTGTTTTTTCGTTAAATTTTTTAGCTCATTTCGACTATTTTTATTAAATAGTAATAACGGTAACAGAATTAGTGTGGCAAAGAATAATCGGTAAAAAGCAATGATTGTCGCAGGAGCATCTGCCAATTTTACAAAAATAGCTGAAGTTGATAAGGCGAATACACCAAAAAATAAGATGCAATATGAAAGAATAGGTGATTTCAAAGTTTGTCCCTCCGATAGAATGTTTATTATAATAAACTTAATGCGATATAATGTACAAAGGTAAGTATATAAGTCCCGGAGATAATAGGGAAGGGTTATTTGCCTTTGTTTAGTATGTCAGCACAAAGACAACGAAACATGCATTATGATGGACGAAAGGAAGTTTTACTATGGTACATGATAGGCTTGGACAAACAGTATTAAGTTATCGTAAGAAAAATAATATGACAATTCGTGAATTCGCTGATTATGCAGGGATTAGTACGTCGTTAATTAGCCAAATTGAAAGAGGACATGCTAATCCTTCTTTAAATGTTTTGGAATTAATTGCAAAAGCATTAAATGTACCGCTGTTTACACTTTTTATTAACGATATTGATACAGATTCGCTCATTTCTAAGAAAAAAGATCGAAAAAAAGTATATCGGGAAAACAATAATCACATTGTATATGATGTATTAACACCTGATTTTATGAAAGCACGTATTGAAATGCTAATGATGGATTTAAATAAACAAGCAAACACAACAGAAAGCCATTATTCCCATGAAGATAAGGAAGAAATTGCTGTTGTTATGAAAGGGGAAGTGTATGTGGAATTGGAGGGAAAAGAATATTTTTTAGAAGAAGGCGATGTTGTACGTATTCCACCGAATGTGAAGCATCGATTTTTGAATAAAAGTGATGCATCGAATCACATTTTATTTGTACTGACACCATCTTTAGGATGAAAATATAGTGATTTTTATCCCGCATTAACGGGCAGTAAGACCTCCCTCGAAATTCAGTGAAAGCAAAGAAGTTAGGTGGGGGATTAACTGCCCGTAAATGCCCGATTGGTTCAACTAATAATCAGTGGGGGGATGAACAAAACCCCCACTGATTAAAGTTTCACTTTATTAGGGGAGATAGAAAATGGAAAACAAAAGTATTTTAAAAGGCGGTCTTTCAATTATTTCTCAATGTAAAAAAGAAACAAATGATATTTGGCATGCGCATTTTGGAGCAGCTGCAATTGCTAGTTATTTTTTTATGAAAGATAATAATATTGATGAAGAAACAGCTCGTAATATGTATTCGCAAACAAGGATGATGCTAAGCAAGAAAAAAATTGGTGAGATGATTGATGATAAAAAAGAAATAGATTTTCAGATTGCGGAGAATATGATTATAAAATCTTTAGAACAAACGATTGATGAGCTTCATTGGGTGGGGCATAACGTCATTTATGCATCATTAAGTTTATTAGCTATGAAAGAGCTACAAAAATGGGGTAATAATCAAGCAATTGAAGGGATTACTACTCTTATTTTATCATTTCGAAAAACAATTCCAGGTAGATCGTGGATTGGTTATACGACGAAAGAAGTAAAACAATTAAGTTTTGAAGATGAGATACAAAGTGAATTGAGTAATCCAACACAAGTATCTCAGTTCATTTTAAATGAGTTATCGAAATTTAATAGTATTTATCGAGCGGAATCACATCATGATTTAATTGGGCATTTGCTTACATACTCCCACGCAATTAATATAATGTACGATTTAGGACATATAGATATATTTCAACGAGGGATACGTCCGCTTTTAAAACTAGTATACGTACTAAGAGCTAGCCAAAAGCTCAAGCTGAATACGGAAATAACTTTACACTCACCTATAGATCGATTACCTTTAATTCAATCTAAACGTGCAAATATTTTACCAACTGAAAATATATTTTGGATAAAAGACTATAGTGAATTCGATTGGGATTTTGGTCATGTATTTAAATTCTCATATAGTTATTTTAATCATATAAAAAGAGCTCCAAATTATAAAGATATCACATTAGAAAAATTCCGGTATGTTATTCATTCTTAATGAACGTTAATGATCTGTAAAAGGAAGTTTAACCTAGTTTTTTTGTTAGTAGTATATTATTTTTTCAAATATGTAAGATTTTACATGCGTATTTTACTTTTACTAATTATGTAAGTAGGCTATACTGAAATACATACATTTTATTTTTGGAGAGATGTAAAACGACATGGAACTAGCGAAATTGGAAAAAGTAATTGAAATAAAAAAAGAAGAACTTTTATATTTAGTATCGGATTATGGAATTCAACATGAAAAAGTATTGGCATTGAGTCAAGAACTAGACAAATTAATCAATTACTTTATGTTTTTAAAATAAAGAGAACTATGACGGGGTTTGTAAATGTTATAGTTCTTTTTTATTAGGCAATTTGAAAATATATTCAAATATATTGTCTAATTTCTTACAGAATGCGCAACTTGCTAGTCGAATATAAGGACTTTTGGTTATAATAAAAAAGAATTATTAATTGTATCGGTTAGGAGCGCAGTACATATGAAAACAGTTGTTGTTATCGGTGGAGGTATAACGGGACTTTCTACTATGTTTTATTTAGAAAAATTAAAAAAGGATTATAATATCGATTTAAATTTAATTCTTATTGAAAAAGAAGAGTATTTAGGTGGTAAAATCCATAGTGTGGAAGAAAAGGATTTCATTATGGAGTCAGGAGCGGATTCAATCGTTGCTCGTAATGAACATGTTATGCCACTTGTAAAAGATTTAAATTTAGAAGATGAAATGGTATATAATGAAACGGGTATTTCTTACATATATTCTGAAAACATGTTACATCCGATTCCTTCTGATACTATATTTGGGATACCGATGAGCGCCCGGTCGTTGTTTAGCAGTACGCTAGTCTCAACGAAGGGGAAAATCGTAGCTTTAAAAGATTTCATAACGAAAAATAAAGAGTTTACGAAAGATACATCACTTGCTCTATTTTTAGAAAGCTTTTTAGGCAAAGAGTTAGTGGACAGACAAATTGCTCCTGTGCTTTCAGGCGTATATTCTGGTAAATTGAATGAGCTTACAATGGCATCTACATTACCGTATTTACTGGATTATAAAAATAAGTATGGAAGTATTATTAAAGGTTTTGAAGAGAATAAAAAACAATTTCAATCAGCAGGAAATAAAAAATTCGTATCATTTAAGGGTGGACTATCTACGATAATTAATCGCTTAGAAGAAGTGCTGACTGAAACTGTCGTAAAAAAAGGTGCTATAACGACGGCTGTAAGTAAACGAGAAGATCGATATGAGATTTCTTTTGCAAATCATGAAACAATACAAGCTGATTATGTTGTTTTAGCAGCTCCACATGATATAGCGCAAACTTTATTACAGTCTAATGAGTTAAATGAGCAGTTTAATACATTTAAAAACTCATCTCTTATAAGTATTTACTTAGGATTTGACATACTAGATGAACAACTACCAGCTGACGGTACGGGGTTTATTGTAACGGAAAACAGTGATTTACATTGTGATGCTTGTACATGGACAAGTCGAAAGTGGAAACATACATCGGGTAAACAAAAATTATTAGTAAGAATGTTTTATAAGAGTACCAATCCGGTATATGAAACAATCAAAAATTATAGTGAAGAAGAACTAGTACGAGTAGCTTTATATGATATTGAAAAGAGTCTCGGAATTAAAGGTGAACCAGAAGTAGTCGAAGTTACAAATTGGAAAGATTTAATGCCGAAATATCATTTAGAACATAATCAAGCGGTTCAAACATTGCAAGAAAAAATGACGAATCTTTATCCAAATGTATATTTAGCTGGTGCCTCATATTACGGTGTCGGAATTGGTGCGTGTATTGGAAATGGAAAGAATATGGCCAATGAAATAATGGCTACATTAAATAAATAATACTGTAGAATAAATAAAAACTGTTCCTTCAGCAAAATGGAGGAACAGTTTTTATTTATTTTATTTGAATGGAAATTTTATTGTTTTTTACATTGTTTTCTTTTATTGTTAATGTTATTTCTCCAGACTCTTTAAATGAATACGGTGATAGTTGATACATATCTTTTATATCATGTTTTTCTTGTAATTTACTTATCGGTATTAATACGATAGTTGGCGTCCATGTTTCTCGTTTTCCTGAAGGATATTCTATAAGTATTAACGGATTTTGTAACTGCATTGTTTTCCAATAGACGAAATATAATTGTACTTCTGTATCTTTTTTCAATAACTCTTCGGAGAAATAACCGAATTCGCCTACATTACCGAAAACAGTGTAGTTTTGATTTTTTAATTTAATATCTAAATAACTAGGTTGATATGTTACTGCATGATAAGTTCCATATGAAAGTGAGAGTATGGCAGCGATTAAAATACCGATTGAAAATGTCTTAAAGCTATTGCCTTTAAAGTTAGTCATCATGAATGAGTTTGGTGTGAATTTTTTTGCGAATAAAAAAATAAGTAATATGAGTAAGAGGGATAAGCCGATGAATATATACATAGGAAATTTACACCTCCACAATAAAATAATATATCAACTATATTTTACCATAAATGTATGGGGTAGGGTGGTTGTTTGGAAGGAGAAAATGAAGAAACAATTTTTTTACAGTTCTTGATAATTTGAAATTCGATTTATGGAAATTATAGCGTAATGTTTGAGTAGTAATCAGAAGGTATCCAATTTGTGTATATAGAATAAAGAAGGAATGCGTCATTAGAAATGTTTGATTTATGGAACAATAAGGACTTTACTAATTATAAATATTTTTTCTGATATAATAAATGAGTAGAGAGAAAGGAGTGATCCTATGGCATTTCCTATATTAGAAACAGAACGCTTACGTTTAGTTGAAATAGAACAATCTTATTGTCAAAAAATATATGAAATCTTTTCATTGGATGAAGTAACGTGTTATTACGGTATGAATTCTTTTACGGAGTTTGGACAAGCTTCACGTATGATCGAATCTTTTTCGAAAAATTACTTTGAGAAAAAGGCAATACGATGGGGAATTGTGTTAAAAGAAACGAACGTTTTAATAGGAACAATTGGACTAAATAATTTACAATTATGGAGTAAACGATCTGAGATTGGATATGACCTGCATCCTCGTTATTGGGGAAATGGTTATGCGTCAGAAGCGGCTCGAGAAATTATTGATTATGGGTTTAAAGATTTAGGTTTGTTTAGAATTGGAGCTATTACATATCCTGAAAATGTTACTTCTTGTAGAATGTTATCTAAAATCGGCTTTCAAAAGGAAGGTCTATTGCGCGGATATATTCATCAAGGAAATAAGCAACACGATGCATTATTGTATTCTATAGTGCGAACTGATATTGAGGACATAAATTTATAATAAAAAAAACCTCTTAATTAAAAGAGGTTTTTTTTATTATAAATTAACCTAATTTAGGTAATAAACGTTCTCCGCTTTTCATACTACTTTTACATAAAGGGCATTTAGGCTCTTCTTCAAATGAAAAGTTCTTTCTCATCCATCCTAAACAATCCTCTGATTCACATTCCCAAACAGGGGTTTGTTCTGGTGGTACTTCTGCTACATCGTTCTTTCGATTGCGATACATGTAACCACTCCTTTTATGTAAAAAATTTTAGTTATATATTAAAAAGGTTGTTAACCTTGCTGGTAACAACCTTTTTATTGTTTGAATTATAGCTTTACAACGTTTTTAGCTTGAGGTCCGCGGTTACCGTCTTCAACTTCGAAGCTAACTTCTTGACCTTCGTCAAGAGACTTGAA
This sequence comes from Bacillus sp. FG16, assembly GCF_057809515.1. Classification (NCBI taxonomy): domain Bacteria; kingdom Bacillati; phylum Bacillota; class Bacilli; order Caryophanales; family Bacillaceae; genus Bacillus; species Bacillus sp. FG16. The sequence continues at coordinate 18,660 of NZ_JBMDKC010000041.1, read as the reverse complement.
GCCGTCGCCAGTGATAGCTGAGAAGTGAACGAATACGTCGTTACCGTCTGCAACTTCGATGAAACCGAAACCTTTTTCGCTGTTAAACCATTTTACTTTACCTGTTAATGTCATGGTAATGCCTCCTAAAAGTAGAAAAATTACAATATGATCGGCCTTATTTGAATGAAAATAAAAGTTCACATATTATCAAAAACCCATAAGGAGTACAAAATGTCCCTGATTGATACTTGATAATATGCAAAGAAAATATAGTGTTAAATTGACCTTAATTACTATCTTACAACAAATGGTGGGAAATAGCAAGTGCTGGTAATACCAGTGTGAAATAGGGATGGTAAAAGACACAAAAACATCTCTTTTATTTATATATTATTCCTAATTTTGGTTTATGATAAACTAAGAACATTTTTATTGGGAAATTGTATTAGTGAATCGATATATAGTATAAGAATAGTGTTGATGTATTTGTTAAGGAGGCGAGAATATTGCAGTCTAATAAATTTAAAATAATTGAAGCAGCCAAAGAAGGAAGAAGAAAAGTTCATCCAGTATTTGCTGTTATACTTGCAATTGTATTTTTAACTTTAGGTGAATTGTTTATGTTATTTATGTTGTTTTTACCGAAAGCAGAAACGCTTTTAATGAAAGCAATTTATAGTGATATTGAAATGATATTGACGTTTGGCGGAGCTATATTTTTTGTTTTTTTATGGATTAGATTTGTAGAGAAAAGATCAATTTCATCCATTGGATTTTGGAGGAATCAGTGGATAAGAAAATATTTAAGAGGTGTATTAATAGGTTTTGTTTTTATTTCAATACCAGTCATGCTACTTTTATTAACTGGAAATGTACAACTACAAATGCAACACATTACACCAACCGCTATACTTGGAATTGTGGGATCTTTAGTTGCTTTTTTAATACAAGGTGCAACAGAAGAAATTGTTGTTCGGGGTTGGTTATTTCCAGTTCTTTCTGTTAGAAGCCGTATATGGATCGGTATTGTTGTAACTTCATTTTTATTTGGTTTTCTTCATTTACTAAATCCAGGTATTACAATTCTTTCAATATCGAATATAATATTAGTTGGTGTGTTTGCAGCTTTTTACGTTTTGAAAGATAGTAGTCTTTGGGGGATATGCGCATGGCATTCCATTTGGAATTGGGCACAATATAACGTATTTGGTTTTGCGGTTAGTGGAATGACAATGTATTCTACACCACTTTTTAAACCTGTAACAACTGGATCGGAATTCCTTCATGGAGGCTCGTTCGGAATTGAAGGGAGTATCATTACAACAATAATGCTCTCTATCGCTTCAATTGTTTTATGGAAACAGTTATGGGGGAGAAAAGCGAAACAACGAGATTTTAGTTAATGAAAGAGGGAGAAACTATGGGGATTATAGCGTTTGAGGGAGCGAGTGCGGTTGGTAAGAGCACAACGTGTCGTGAGTTAGAAAAGAATTATGGTGCTTATATTATACCTGAAGTGAATTTTTTATTTGAAAGACCAAAAAATGAGCATAGAACATGGTATTTTGAAAAACAAGTAGAGCGCTGGAAAATAGCAATGCAGAAGTCAGAGCAATATGAATTAGTAATACTTGATGGAGACATTTATCAGCCACTTAGCTATAATTGGTGTTTCCATTTTGAAATATTTGATCAGTCATTATCTTTAATAGAAGACTTTTATAAGGAAAAGCTGATACATAGGGAAATTGGTTTTCCTGATCAATATTTTTATTTATATACGAATGATGAAGAACTTAGAAAACGGAAAGAATCTGATGAGACGAGAAGAAGAAGAAACTTTGAAAAGCATTTACATATATCAAAACCACTTCAGCGTTATTATGAAAATTTAAATACCGTTACAGACGGGTATTGTAAATTAATTGAGGCGAAAAGTGTAAAATCGAATGAAATAGAAATTGTAAATAATTTAAACAGTTTAAATGTTTGTGAAGAAAGACGTTTTGATGTTTCGAGGTTAGATGCTATTACGAAGTGGTTAAAAGAAAATTGTGCATAAAGTAAAAACAACGAGTGTTGTAGAACGCGCTCGTTGTTTTTTTGCTTCTTTATAAATATAAAGGAAAAATTTGTAGAATACTTTCAATATTTAACAGAATAATCTTTCAATTTTAAAGGAAAAGAAATACAATATGAGAAAGTATATATAAATAATATGATAGGGGATGGGATGCGATATTTTAAATGAAGTAACAGTTTTTATATAAAAAATAATTAGGTAGTCAGAACAGAGATATTTGGGAGGAAACAAGCGCGATGAAAACACTATTTAAAATAATCGGTATTCTAGCTGGTATGGCGGTAATCGGAGTAGGTTTAACATATGGTATGCTGCATTATTTAAATAATAGTAAACCAGCTGCGAAAAAGGCATCACCAGCTGCTCCAGCAGTAGAAGTACTAGCTGATAGTAACGTAAAAGCAGAAGATGCGAAGCTTTTAGAAAATGGAAACTATTCATTACCGAATAGTGGTTTTAATAAAAATTTTAAATGGACAGATGAGAACATACAGACAGCATTACATGAAATGGCACATCAAAAAGCGAAAGCTGATCAAAAGTGGGGCTATATTTTTATTACACAAGAACGGATTGAAAGTTTAATTGATATTGTAAAGAGTAACGATCTTGTACAGGGAAGTACATATGTAGAAATTTTAGAACGATGGAAACAAGGAAAATATGAAAAAGTTGATGGGGATCATAATAAGATTTGGAAATTACAAAGTGGGAATTTAGGAGAAGGAAAAGGAGTAATGTCGGAAGCTGAGCAAAAAGAATTAATTAATCAAGTGTTTATGCAAAAAGGTACATATTCAGGTAGTAAATTAATTGCAGATGGGGGAAAGACTAATAAATAATATACTAATTAATGAAAGGGAGTAATTGCTTATTAGGCAATTACTCTTTTTATATGTACTTCTTAATATCTTAATCTCGTTCAAGTAAGGAAAGAAACGACTGTAGTACCGGAGAAATCCATCTAGATTTATGATAGATGACATGACTTTGAATAAATGCTGGAGTTTCAATAGGCTGAAAACATAGTTGTTCTTTTTGACAACTCTCTTGTACAACGATATAAGGAAGAATTGAAATGCCTAACTCACACATGACGGATTGTTTAATGACTTCAACATTGGAAGTTTCAAATGTTTTAGCTGGAATATTTCCGCTTTGACGTAAAAAACGATCTACCATTGGCCTATAGCCGCAGCTTTGTTCTGTAAAAATGAACTGGGTGTCCTGTAATAACTGGAATGGATTTGTATGTGCAGCGGAATAAGCTGGTAAAATCCATCCAAATGTTTCATTACTAAAAGTTCGCGTAATAAAATCATTATGTTCTATACTTTCTCCAATTATGAAGACAATGTCTGTTTCTCCTTCACGTAATTTTTGTAATGCTTGTTCATTTGTGTTCGTTTCAAGTACGATATTTACTTTCGGATTTTTCTGTTTGTAAGTACGTAACAATTGTGGTAAGCGGTATACCGCTAATGATTCATTAGATGTAATACTCAATGTACCTTCTAAATAATCTGTATTTTGGGGGATTTCTTGCGCTTTTTCATATATTGCAAGTAATTCTAATGCATAAGGATGAAATTGATGACCTGCTTTTGTAAGTAGCACTTTTTTCCCTAACCGATCGAAAAGAGGAATATGTAAATCGTTCTCTAAAGCTTTCATATGTGCTGTAACAGTAGATTGCGCATAACCTAGCGCGTGCGCAGCTTTAGAAAAATTACCATACTTCACAATGGCGCAAAATGTTTTAACATGTCTCATTTCCATAAGCGATCCCTCTTTTATTATCATGATTTGTGAATGATTATATCATGTATTTTAATTTTCCAAATGATTAAATTCTGTATAAAATGAAATTGTAGAAATATTCATTCAGGTGATATTGGAGGAGAAAAGATGATCAAAAAGGGCTATCATGTAGCTGTTGTTGGGGCTACAGGTGCGGTAGGGCAAAAAATTATTGAACTGTTAGAGAATGAAATGAAGTTTAATATAGTTGAAGTTACATTGCTTTCGTCCAAACGATCCGCTGGTAAGAAAGTAAGATTCAAAGGACGAGAGATAATTATACAAGAGGCAAAAACAACTAGCTTTGAAGGTGTAGATATTGCCTTTTTTAGCGCTGGGGGAGAAGTATCTAGACAATTTGTAACTCATGCAGTTTCTAGTGGTGCGATTGTAATTGATAACACAAGTGAGTACCGAATGGCGCAAGATGTACCGCTCGTTGTTCCGGAAGTGAATGCGCACACTTTAAAACAGCATAAAGGTATCATTGCAGTTCCAAATTGTTCAGCATTACAGATGGTAACAGCACTTCAGCCGATTCGAAAATCATTTGGTTTAGAAAGAATTATCGTTTCAACATATCAAGCTGTATCGGGTTCTGGCATTCATGCGATTCATGAATTACAAGAGCAGGCTAAGTCTATACTTGCAGGTGAAGAAGTGAAGAGTGATATATTACCGGTGAAAAAAGATAAAAAACATTATCCAATAGCATTTAATGTACTGCCTCAAGTAGATATATTTACAGACAATGATTTTACTTTTGAAGAAGTCAAAATGATTCAAGAAACGAAGAAAATATTAGAAGATGAAAACTTGAAAATGGCAGCTACTTGTGTACGTGTTCCAGTTGTATCGGGGCATTCAGAATCGGTTTATATAGAACTGGAAAAAGAAGCAAGCGTTGCGGAAATTAAGGAAGTATTAATGGATGCACCAGGTGTTATTTTGCAGGATAACCCTAGTGAACAGCTGTATCCAATGCCATTATATGCAGAAGGGAAAATAGATACATTTGTCGGAAGAATACGTAAAGATCCTGATACGCCAAACGGATTCCACCTTTGGATTGTTTCCGATAACCTATTAAAAGGTGCGGCTTGGAATTCAGTTCAAATCGCAGAGACTTTAGTGGAAAAGGGGATACTTTAATATAGTTTAAAAAACTGGGGAATCGTTAATGATTCCCCAGTTTGTATTTCATAATTGTTTTCTTTATTTCGGCCAACTTTAATTAAAATTAGTCGTTATTGAATTTTTATAAATATCTACTTTATGTGCAGTGAAGCGTAAGGTTTTGGATTCTGCATGAATTGTAAGATTAATAATAATCGATAACGGCATTTCGACCGTTTTCACAATATCTTCTATAGCAATATACTCATTTTTTGCTTCCTTATAATAAACAACAGAACGAATTACGGCCTCGTCACCTTCAATATCAATTTCACACATCATAGGGAATTTTTCACCATTATGTAAGAATAATTCGCCTAGTACGATTGAACCGTTTAATTCTTCTGTAAAATTAGTAGTTGCCGCTGGTTTTACCCATGTTTCGTCATGTTCTTCGTTTTCCTCTTCATCTATTGCCCATTCCCAAATGGGGTTTTGTTTTAGGTCCTCAATAGTTAATTTATCAATTGGTTTGCAATTATTCATACATAAATTCTCCTTTTATTTTGATAAGTAAGTTTCTTAGTTTCATGAATTAGATGATTGCTTATAAGTGGATTCAACAAAGTATTTTGCTCATTTGATATCCAAACTACTTTATTTTGAAATAAAGTTATTACAGCAATATTAACAAAACTTTAATTGTCTAGTAAATAATTATTAGTGGAGATATTAAAATGGGATGGTGTTAAAGAAAGATAGTAAAAAACATCAAGGATGAATGAAATCCATTTGGTATGATATGGATATATCCAATGTGAGGGGGAGTTTGATGTATCAAGTAAAGGGGTATTTTTCATCATTAAAAGGAAGTTATTATGAGATTGGAAAGCAACAAGGGGAGTTCGTGAAACAAAATCCGTATCTCATCCCGCAATTTATACACGAAGAAAATGTAATATCTAATAACCATTGGACAGAATCGAGAAATATACTAAACAAACATTGTCCAGGCATAAATGAAGAAATTGAAGGTTTTTGTGAAGTGTTGAAAATTCCTTCTAAAAATATAATGTATTACTATCAAACACTATTGAAAGCAGGTTGTAGTCATTGTGCAGTATTACCTAAAAAGACAGATTCAACTCACACTTATGTATTAAGAAACTATGATTTATCACCAGTAATAGATGATATGCGTTTTTGCTCGACGCATGTTGAAGGTGCGTATGCGCATAGTGGTTTTTCTACTCAATATTTTGGTAGAACAGAAGGAGTTAATGAACATGGATTATCTGTTACATTTTCAGCATGTGGTCAACCAGTAGGAAATATTGAAGGTCTACGAAAGCCAGTAGTAAGTGGTTTACAATGTTTTGCGGTAATTCGACTGTTATTGGAGAAATGCAAAAATGTGCAGGAGGCTAAGTCACTAATAGAAGAAATACCAATTGCTAGTAATATTAATTTAATACTAGCTGATCCTTTAAATGCAGCATATATTGAAATATTTGACGGTCATAAATCCACAATAACGATTGATGGTGAAAAACAAGCTTTTATTGTATCAACAAACCATGCAGTTAGTTCATCAATTCAGAAATTAAATAATAGGAGATTAGAACAATCTACAAAGAGATATCACGTTTTACATGAGCATTTAAATAGATATGAACAAGTAAGCATAGAGTCTTTAAAAAAATTAGTAGAAGAAGAATATCCTGCTGGACTAACTGTACATAACTATGAAGAATGGTTTGGAACTTTACATTCTGTATTATTCGATTTACATGATCGTACAATGAAGATTTGCTTCGGATCACCACTTTTAAACGACTGGTACCTATTGAAAGTTGGAGGAAGTATGCCGTTTTCTGAGGTGAACGTGAACTTTAAAAATAAAACTTATACTGACTTTTGGAGGGAAGATAAGAATAAATTGATGCCTAAAAGATAAATGGGATAAGATGGTAATATAAAGAGTGCATTTATACTGGAGGGATTACCAATACTAAAAGTTATGTTACCATTTGTTCTTATCTTTTTTCTTGTCATTGCGATGTATATTGCTTATCAAAAGAGAAAAAAATCTGGGATAAAAGGATTGAAAAGTGCGTTAACTTCTATTTGCTTCTTTTCACTTGCAGTCTTAAATATGTTTGCATAGTGGTTTCATTTTGGTGGTGCTTTTACTTGGTTATTTTCAATTGTATTATTGCTAGTTGGTGCATATTTTACTAAATATATTCCAATATCTAAAAAGGTACATTAAAGTTTATAAGAGTTTAAATATAATGTTTACTTTGTTTTGAGAAGAGATTATTCTACTAAATTGTTGTGAAACGGTTTCATAGGATAATCTCTTTTGTTTAGTTTTGGAAAGAATGTACTGTAATTTTTAGTTGCTCAATAAATTCTCGAGTTGCAGCACACATATATTTATCTTTTCTATAAATTAGCCCTATTTCAATTGTTGGAGTAGGGTTTTCTATTTTAATTGCTTTAATGTTTTTATTTTGTAAAAAGTCTATATATGGTTTGGGTAACACTGTAATTCCCATTCCTTTGGAAACCATTTGGATTAAAGATTCCATCGTACTAATTTCTAAAATTGGCCTTGGTTTAAAGTTTAATTTTTGACAATGAGATGTAATTAGTTCGGTTAAAAAGAAATTTTTAGGTAAAAGAATTAAAGGGTAGTTCTGTAATTCAGCAATAGATACATGATTACGTTCAGCTAATCGATGACCAGTGGGCACGACCAATGTAAGATCGCTTTTGTATAGAGGGATGGAGATAATCTCTTTATCTTGCACCGGGAGAAATGTAATTCCGATATCTAGTTCGTTTTGTAATAATTTTTCACGAATATCTCCTGTACGAAGCCCTAATACAGAAAGCTTTATATTGGGATATAAATTATTAAAATTTAAAATAGCTGGTGGTAGTAAATAATTTACGACGGTTAACAAAGCCCCTATTGTTAAGGAACCTTGCTGTAAACCGTTTAGGTCTTGAATGGCTGAACGAGCTTGTTCGACTTCATGAAAAATGGTTTTACTATGTGATAATAAAATCTTCCCTGCTTCAGTTAAAGATATTTTTTTACCAATTCGATCGAAAAGTGGCATTCCTACTTCATGCTCTAATGCACGTATTTGTTGACTTAGTGAAGGCTGTGAAATATTTAATTTTTCAGCTGCTTTTGTGAAATGTAATTCTTTTGAAACAGCTAAAAAGTATTCAAGTTGTCGTAATTCGATTGGAATCACCTCAAGTATAATGATAGGTTATACCTATCATTATTATATAAATAATTGAATTGAACAATGATTTTAGAGGTTTTATAATCATCTTTATATAGCAGAGAGGGTTGTAAAAATTAATCGAGAGAAAATACATGTAACACCTTTAAAGGAGGAAATAGAATGGCTAATGAATATCAATTATTATCTTTAAGTATAGGATTACCAAAAGAGGTTACATACGGCGGAAAAGTAATTCATACAGGCATAAATAAGAAGCAAGTAAAGGAACCGGTATATTTATCCTTTGTAAAATTTAATGGAGATGGACAGGCGGACTTAGTTCATCATGGAGGAGTAGATAAAGCAGTTTGTGTTTATACTGGTGATCACTATCCATACTGGGAAAAAGAATTGAATCAAGATCTTGTATATGGGGCTTTCGGAGAAAATATAACAGTTAGTGGTATGCGCGAAGAGGATGTTTGTATTGGTGATACGTTTGAGCTCGGAGAGGCAATCGTACAGGTAACACAACCAAGGCAACCTTGTTTTAAATTAGCAAAAAAATATAATATTCCAAAGTTACCACTATATTTTCAAGAAACAGGATATACAGGATTTTATTTTCGTGTATTAAAAGAAGGATGGGTATCATCAGTCGATACATTAAAAAGTCTACAGTCTGATCCGAAAGGTGTTTCAATAGCGTTTGCTAATCGTATCATGCATAAGGAAAAACAAAATATTGAAGGGGTAAAAAGAATATTAGAAGTAAATGCACTTTCAAGTAGTTGGAGAAAGTCTTTTGAAAAGCGTATAAGTGGAGAAGAAATTAATACGAAGGAAAGACTTGAAGGGATAAAAGAATAAAAATATTTTATTATAAATAGTGTATTTCTATTAGTAAAAGCTAATTAGAAAGCGCTATTTTTATATAATAAACTAATTAATATCCAGAAATCTTAATATTGTTTTATTCGACTTATTTTCAAATAGTCAAAACATAAAATTAATTAGACTTTTTTTTTATGTTTTATGATAGTATATTGATTGGTAAGACCTCTATTTTTAAGAGTAGGTCATATAAGTATATCTAATTTAATGGAATTTAACATTTGGAGGTACAACATGGGGAATGTTGAAAAATTGGCAAGTCTTCTAATAGAAGAACCGAAAAGAGAGCAGTTATTTCCTTTATTTGAAGAAGTGTTTGGAATTAAAACTCAAACATTGAATGATTTTTCGGATAAAGGATATTGGGATGATACATATAAAGCTTTATCGTTTTTACAAGAAGATAAAGTGATTGCAAATGTTGCGGCATTTTCACTCCCATTATTAATTAATGGTGAAAAAATAAATGCGGCGGGTATTCAATCAGTAATGACACACCCTAATTTCCGTAGACAAGGGTTAATGACACAATTAATGGATAAAATGATAGAAGAAATCGATAAGAAATGTGAATGTGCATTATTGTTTACGGAAAACCCTGAACTATATACAGCATTTGGATTTAAAGTTGTGCAGGAATATTTGATGACTATACCATATGATAAAAATATTAATAATAACGATTCACTACTTAAAAAGTTAGATTACTATAATATAGAGAATAGACAGTTAATACATGAAACTATTGATAGTAGCCAAAGACTTTCAAATAGTTTTTCAACTTTAAACTTCCATCCTTCATTTTATTTGAATATGTATGATTCGGAATGGAATGAGAAATTGTATTATTCAGAGAAACTAGATGCTCTAATCGTTTATGAAGTAGAAAATGAAAAGTTGAAATTATTTGGAGTATTTGCGCCAGTACTTCCGGTTTTAGATGAATTATGTGGAGAAATCAATGAAAGGTTTACGGACATCGAATTTTATTTTTCTCCGGATCAATTAGGGGTTGAGGATGTACAGTTTACAGAAGTACAGTCTAGCAAGTATTTAATGGTTCGAAGTGATAAAGAGTTAGATTTTAAAGGTTATAAATTCCCAGTATTAGCGGAGTTTTAAATGTCTATATAAATGCTTTATTATGGAGGAGCTATGAATATATCGTATATACCAGAACATATTGAGCAACTCACTATAATGAATGTACCTGAATACTATAAAATTAATGATAATCATGCGTTTATTGTCCGTTCGAAAGCAGAAACTGATTTTTGGCTTAAAACACATTATGGTTTTGAAGTAATGAATGGTCATGTATTTTATAATGAGATGATGACAGACTTTCAAGCTGAAGTTCAGTTACGTATGAATCCAAATTCAAAATTCGATCAAGCAGGTCTTTTTGTTATGATTTCGGAGAACTGTTGGCTAAAAACATCTTTAGAATATATCCCTGAAGGGCCATCTCACTTAGGTGCTGTCGTAACGAATAATGGATATTCTGACTGGTCAACGCAAGATTATCCAACTGAAGCAGCTAAGCAACAACTTCGTTTTCGAATTATTCGAAAAAGCGGTGATTATACAATATATGTGAAAAAGGGCCATCAATGGGAACAAATAAGAATCGCTCATTTAATGGAGGATATAGGGAAGGAGCCTGTTAAAATAGGTTTTTACACGTGTAGTCCTTCTAAAAATAAGGGATTTGAGACTGAGTTTTTACATTTTACAATTGAAGAAATATAGATAAAAAACCGTATTCTTTTCATTAAGAATACGGTTTTTGTATTTATATAATATAAAGCACATTTATTGACTAGAAAGTCATTAATACTTATCATTTAATAATGTTAAATATTAATTTACATAATATAATAGAAGTAATAAAGAAATTACAAAATATATAGCTTAAATAAGGAGGGATATGAATTATTCAGTGGTAATTTCATGGGAAAAGGAGATTATGTATGAAATCATTTCGTAAGTTATTACAGTATTTAAAACCATACATGTTCTTCGCTATTATTGGGCCGCTATTTATGGTACTTGAGGTTGCGATGGACTTAATTCAACCGACTATTATGCAACATATCATTGATGTTGGGATTGCAAATCGGGATTTAAATTATGTAATAAAAATGGGGCTTCTTATGATAGGAGCAGCAGCACTCGGTTTAGTTGGAGGGCTTGGGTGTATGATGTATTCTACAAAAGCAGCTGTTAATTTCGCTACAGACATACGAAAAGATGTGTTTGCGAAAATAGAAACATTTTCTAGTAATAATCGGGACTCATTTGGAACAGGTAAATTATTAACGATCGTGACAAATGATATCACTTCCATTCAATCGGCAATGACGATGACATTACGTGTTCTCGTTCGTGGTCCACTGTTATTTATCGGAAGTATAATTATTGTTTTTGTAACAGCGCGAGAGTTATTTCCAATATTACTTGTAGTTGTTCCGATTTTATTACTTGCGATTATTTTAATTGCAAGTAAAGCAAGTGGTACATTTAAAAAGGTGCAAGAGGCATTAGACAAAGTGAATACAAAGCTACAAGAAAATTTATCTGGTGTGCGTGTTATAAAAGCGTATGTAAGACAAAAATACGAAATCGCTCAATTTGGAAATGTAAATACAAATTTAACGAAGATAAATATTCGAGCTGTGCAACTTATTTCTTTAATGATGCCAATCATTATGCTAGTTGTAAGTGGCGGGATTGTCGCAACATTATGGATTGGTGGAGAAAAAGTATTCGATGGAACGCTTCAAGTAGGAGCGATTTTGGCATTTATTAATTACTTGAATATCATTTTAATGTCACTTATGTCGATTAGCATGGTATTTATTCAAATTGCGCGAGCTTTTCCATCTGCGGATCGTGTACAGCAAGTGTTAAATACCGAGGTTGATATTATAAGCGAAGCGTATGCGATCGAACCTGAGAAAATTGAAGGAAATATCGAATTTAAAAATGTTAGTTATAGCTATACGAAAAATAATGAATACGTTTTAAAAGATATTTCGTTTAGCATACAAAAAGGTGAAAAAGTAGGGATTATTGGATCAACTGGAAGTGGTAAATCTACCTTAGCGAAACTGTTACCACGTCTATATGATGTGGATCATGGTGAAATATGTATAGATGGAATAGATGTTAAAAAATATGATTTGCAAAAACTCCGTGCTTCAATAGGGTTTGTACCTCAGAAGGCATTGTTGTTCTCAGGCAGTATAGAAGAAAATTTACGTTATGGTAAAGAAGATGCAACACATGACGAGCTGGAAGTAGCAGCTGCATCAGCTTGTGCGACTGAGTTTATCAATAAGCTGGAAGAATCTTATCAATATAATTTAACACAAGGCGCGACAAATCTATCAGGTGGACAAAAACAACGTGTATCAATTGCAAGGGCACTTGTGAGAAAGCCACCGATTCTCATATTAGATGATTCTACATCAGCAGTTGATGCAAAATCAGAGGCTACCATTCAAACAGCTTTAAAAACAAAATATAAAGGCACAACGACTTTATTAATTGCGTCCAAAATTTCTTCCATAATGGATGCGGATAAAATACTTGTATTAGATAATGGTGAATTAGTTGGCAATGGTACACATGAACAATTGTTAGAACAAAGTGAGGTTTATCAGGAAATTTATCTTTCCCAAGGTGGTAATTTGGATAAAGAAGGTGGGGAAGAACATGCGTAATTTTCAAGGGCAATTTGCTAATAAAGGTGGACGAAACACCCCAAAGATGGGAAAAGCTAAAAATGCTCAAGGAACTGTAATGCGGGTATGGAACTATATGGGCTATCAAAAAGCTGCTCTTATGTTTGTTATATTTCTAGTCGTTGTTACTACATTACTTGGATTATTAGGTCCATATTTTATGGGAGTCATTATAGATCAATATATTGTACCGAAAGATTTAAGTGGTACAGCAAGAATGTGTATGTTACTTATCGCGATTTATGGTGTAACTGTACTTTTAACATGGTTACAAACGTTTGTCATGATTAACGTTGCATTAAAAACAATTCAAAAAATACGACAAGATATTTTTGAGAAAATCCAAACGCTTTCTTTACGGTTCTTTGACGTGCGTTCTCAAGGTGATTTAATGAGCCGTGTGACAAATGATATAGATAATTTGAATCAAGCTTTGACACAAAGCGTTGTACAAATTATTTCATCAGCATTAACTTTTATAGGTGTAACGATTGCAATGTTCGCCTTAAATTGGATTTTAGCAATTGTAACTTTAATTACAGTACCTATTATGTTTTACGTTACAAAAAAACTAGTTGCATATAGTGGTAAAAACTTTGCGAAGCGTCAAAAAGATTTAGGTGAATTAAATGGATTTATTGAGGAAGCAATTACAGGTGCGGATGTTACAACGTTGTACGGAAAAGAAAAAGAAACTGTACAAAATTTCAATAAAATTAATGAACAGCTAAGAGTTTCAGCTACGAAGGCTGATACATTTTCAGCTTTTATTTTTCCAAGTATGAACTTTATTAATAACTTAGGTATGGGGCTTGTCATTGGGACTGGATCAGTTATGGTCTTAAACGGAATGACAACAGTAGGAGTTATTGCGGCTTTTATTAATTATTCTCGTCAATTCTCAAGACCGCTAAGTCAATTTGCGACTTTAATGAATACAATTCAAGCGGCGGTTGCTGGTGGAGAACGTGTTTTTGAGATTATGGATGAGGTACCAGAAATTCAAAATAAAAAAGACGCATTTGTTGTACAAAATTTACAAGGGCATGTTGCACTTGAGAATGTTTCATTTGGCTACGCAGAAAATAAAACGATTTTAAAAGAAGTGAGTCTTAAAGCGCAGCCAGGAGAGACAATTGCTTTAGTTGGTCCGACTGGATCAGGGAAAACAACAATCATTAATTTGTTAACTCGCTTTTATGATATACAGCAAGGACAAATTCATATTGATGGAAAAGATATAAAAGATTATGATATTAATTCTTTACGAAGTAAAATAGGAGTAGTTTTACAGGATACGTATTTATTTGCTGGTTCGATTATGGATAATATCCGTTATGGACGCTTAGATGCTACTGATGAAGAAGTTATCACTGCAGCTAAGGCAGCATCTGCACATTCTTTTATTAAGCATTTACCAAATCAATATGAAACAGAAATTGCTTCAGAAGGATCGAATTTAAGTCAAGGACAAAAACAACTTCTTGCGATTGCACGAGCAATTTTAGCAGATGCAGATATATTAATTCTCGATGAAGCGACATCAAATATTGATACAAGAACAGAATTACAAATACAAGCAGGACTAAATAATTTAATGAGAGGTCGCACAAGTTTTGTGATCGCTCATCGACTTAAAACAATTGAAAAAGCAGATCAAATTCTTGTTATAAAAGATGGAAATATTTTAGAAAGAGGGAATCATGAGTCTCTCATGGAAGATAGAGGGTTTTATTTTGATCTGTATACGAGTCAGTTTAAAATTTAATATAAAAAATGAGGTTTCTCTAGAAAAGAGAAGCCTCATTTTTTATATTCGTAAATTTTATGAATCACTTTTCAAACCAAATTCATTATCCGACCTGAAAAATACTTATACTTGCAGAGACATTTGTTAAAGAGCCGCCATCACTATTTGAGAGAGTGATAGTACTTGCTGAAGAGGTGTTATTTATTAAAGTCAATGTTGAAGGAACAACTGTTACGGTAAAAGCAGCAGTACCTTGATTTATTGTATGTGGTGACCCCGTACCAAAACGCCCACCTGGAATTGGTGTACCATTTAGTTCGAGGGAAAATTGGTTTTCGCGAGAAGCTTGTAATTGAAACTCTGCTACATATGTTCCTAGTGTATTAATTATAATATTTCCAGTACCTGTGATGTGACTAAGGGCAGTTCCTGTTATAGGTCCATTTGTGTTAAAAGTAACACTACTTCCCACTGCGATTGATTGGTTAGTAGTATCAAAAACATATAGATAGTTTGTTAACCCTACACTAGCCGCCCCAGTAGGTCCGGTGGAACCGGTAGAGCCAGTATGTCCAGTGGAACCGGTAGCCCCAGTAGGTCCAGTGGAGCCAGTAGAACCAGTAGAACCAGTGGAGCCAGTAAGTCCGCTGGAACCAGTAGCCCCGGTAGGTCCAGTAGGAGAATGTGGGAGAATAATACGGTTAATATCTAAAAGTGAAAAGTTAATGAACATATCTTTGTTTTGATAATCTATCGAAATCACCTCACTAGCATGTTTAAAGAAATAGTAAAGTAATAATTTTTATAGGTATTTCATTTCTATATTATTAATGCAACTTATTTTGGAAACAGTAAATAGCTATCATGACTATAGGGTATTAATTTTCAACCTAAATTTTAATAAAACCTTTATTAAAGATAAAGAGCGCTTTTAAAGGCGCTCTGAGACAAGTTTCATGTTGAAAAAGGGAATTGAGGATATTATGTGCATACTGTTTTAGAATGTTGTAAATTTTTAATTAAAAATAAAAAGATCTTATAAAAATTTAAAATTTGTATTATTAGATAGTCACCATACAATAAAATATGCTTGTTTGATATAAATGTGTGTCAAATTTACCAAAATATATTTTGGCATGCATAAGAAAATTAAAATACTTTGTTAGCAAATACTAGCGGCTTCAGTGACAGATGGTAGAAAAAGTTTACGTGGTATTGTAATAATCTCAAGCGCTATTTGCGTGGAATATAGGAGTATTTGAGTTAAATCTAAAGCGAGTGTTAAAAGTATTATGAAGCTTGTAAGAATTACAAAACTACCCCAAAAGAAACTTTTTGAAGTGTTACGGAAATCTTTTATTAAGGAAAAGAAAGAAAAAAATGCAGTAACAATAAGAATGAAAAATTTATACTTATCAGACATTATGACCCTCCTAAATAACAGTAATTTATATTATACCGTATTTTTCAATATTATTATAAAAAGATTTTAAAGTGAATAATAGGAAAAAATAAGGCCATAACTCTTAAAACATTAGTTTTGATTTTATTTTTTAAGAAACGGTATGAAAGATTATAGGCTGGTGATACGAGATTAAATAAGGGGAATCTGCGTGCAGCAAGAGTCCCAAATCAGATTTCTACTAGAGAAAAGTAGTTAGTTGGAGTAGGTAGATTAATAAAAAACGGATGGATGTGGAAACTAAATATTTATGACATTAAGTACAAAGGTCAGGAAATATAGTTTGGTATTCTGAGAATAACCGGAGGTCCGTAGTTAAGGTTGCATAGTATTTATATTTTTTTTCTAATTTTTCAATTGTTGTTAAATGATGAGAACCTAATCCACGCCGTACACTATGTTGAGAAAGGGTCGGTCCAATTTGCAATTTTCGTTTTTTCATTGCATCGTTCCATGGACTATAAAAAAATTTAAAAATAAAAGCAGGTTCCATGTAAATGCTATAAGGATAATGTGAACCATGTCTCCCGACTCTATAGTTCCCATCCGAATTATTGTGAATTAATCTACCGTTAAGATAAAGTTGATTTGGAGTAGGTTGAATTATTATGCCGTGATAACGTTGTTTAACAAGCGGAGAACTATATCTTGGATTAGTGTAGCCATGAGTCGGTTCATCGATCATCATAATCACTCTTATTGAAAACATATTGTCACCCAAAGTGTTAAGTGATTTGAAAAATTTTTCTTTATTGTAACAGCATAGGAATTCTGTCGTATTTAATACCATTTTCCATCCTGTAATTTCTCTTTCAATTTTCATAACTTCTTGATCAACTAAATAAGCATCAAATTCGAGTGATTTTGAGTTTCGTATTTCCCAATTAGGAGCGAATGTTTTACAGATTTCAACTGAACGATCAGTGGATCCACGGTTAATAAGAATACCATGATCAAAAAGCTTTGTATGGTGCATTAACCACCATGGAAGTAAATATTCTTCATTGTAAAAATGAGAAATTAAAGTAGTCTTAATCAAAATCACCTCCGTATTTAACCGGCCTCTTATTTAATATGATATGGAAGGAACCTTATTGTTAGAAGGTTCCCTCTTAAAAATTTTAAACAAATAGGGTATATGGATGAATTAGTATATAAAGTAGTCTGATTGATGAAGAGTGGTATTAAAAAGTACAAAAACCTAAAACGAGAATGAGCATTGAATTAGTGTATAACGATTGAAATAGCACTAAAAACTAATAATACAGCCATAATGATGTTAAATAATTGATTGTGTTTTAATAGAAGTTTTTGAAACATAGAACCGAATAAGCTCCAACTAAATGTACTTGTTAAACCGACTATACCAAGAAATAATGAAAAAAGTAGAAAGCTTGAATATGAATTGTAGTAAGGAAGGATAAAAGTTGATACTACAGTCAGTCCGAATAAGATCCCTTTAGGGTTCACAAACTGAAGAAAAACCCCTACTGTAAATAGATTTTTATTATTCTTTTCATCGAGATTTGTACCCCCCTTTGTTAGTGAATATCTTAAAAGCTAAATATAGCATATACGCTACACCTAAAATTTTTAAAGGAGCTTCAATTATAGGGAGGATATTAATTAATAAAATATTAAAGAAACTACATAAGGAAGTGAGGATAAAAAAACCGAAAGATACTCCAAAGCAAAACTTCATGCTCCTTTTTAATCCGTGTTGATTTGCGTATGTCATCGCTAAAAAATTGTTAGGTCCGGGTGTGAAGCTACTTATAAAAACAAATAATAAAAAAGAAAATATAGGCATTTGAAGACCCCCTAATTATTTTTGTGTGTTATAATGACCGAAAAGAACAATATAACGTGTGCTTTTTATTATACATACCGGTCGTTATATTGTATATAGTGTGGGAGTGTTTTTTATGGAAGAAATTCAACTTATACTGGCGAAAAATTTAAAAACTATACGAGAAAAAGAAAAATTGAGTTTGGAAAAAGTTTCCCAATTGACAGGTGTGAGTAAAACGATGATTGGACAAATTGAAAGAGGAGAATCAAGCCCGACACTAACAACAATATGGAAAATTGCAAATGGCTTGAAAGTTTCTTTTACCTCTTTAATCAACAATCCACAGCCTGATACGAAGGTGATTTTAAGAAAAGATATTCAAGTATTGTCTGAAGACAATGGAAAATATAATGTGTATCCTTCTTTTCCTTTTCAAGATGATAGACATTTTGAAATGTATACAGTGGAAATAGAAACAGAAGGGAAATTAAGTTCAGAAGGGCATAAAGAAGGCGCAGAAGAATTTATAACGGTATTTGAAGGTGAATTGACATTAAAAGTGAATAACAGTCAATATAAATTAAATAGTGGAGATTCAATTCGTTTTAAGGCCGATAGAGCACACTCTTATTATAATTTAGGGAAATCTTTGACTCGATTAAGCATGACAATTTATTATCCAACTGCATAAGTGTGCATTTACAGTAACAAAAGATAAAACCATCTATATGAAGTGAACCCGAATAGTGGTACATGAAAAAAACACCTCCTGAATTCGCATACT
>NZ_JBMDKC010000409.1:0-314 GCF_057809515.1 Bacillus sp. FG16 | reverse complement strand
TTGGAAATGGAAAA
This sequence comes from Bacillus sp. FG16, assembly GCF_057809515.1. Classification (NCBI taxonomy): domain Bacteria; kingdom Bacillati; phylum Bacillota; class Bacilli; order Caryophanales; family Bacillaceae; genus Bacillus; species Bacillus sp. FG16. The sequence goes on along the minus strand of NZ_JBMDKC010000409.1, from coordinate 300 downwards.
GGAGAAAAATCTGTACATCCTGTGAGGAGATGACAAAAATGTTAGAAAACCCAAACATCACAGGCAATCCACACGATTCCACCAGACAAGATTTCGAACACTATTGTAGCGATTGTGACGGTGAATTGTATTTCGGCATGACGTATTACGAATTTCAGGGGAATCTCATTTGCGAGGAATGTAATGGGAAATTTCTAGAACGACATGGCACCCGTTTTGTGGCAGGGGAATAAAAAAGAACTCATGGCAATGAGTTCCTTAGAAAAAACAAATTTGAAGTTAGTATAACACGGAGAGTGA
>NZ_JBMDKC010000408.1:0-315 GCF_057809515.1 Bacillus sp. FG16 | reverse complement strand
AAGCAAATGATTATACTCTCATTCCATGTTTAATAGCTTGGGGAACAAATATGGGGTTATATAGAATGGGAGAAGTCTCTGATATAGATTTTTCAAAATTGGCTAATACATCAGCTAATTTTATTCGATTGGAAACATTAAAAGATGCAAATGATTGTATCAGTAATGCCACAAGTCAGCTTCCTATCTTCCCGTATTTTAACATTGATGATTTCATCCATTCAAGTAGTGATGGCCAAAAATATGAAACACAGATTCATACACTACAGTCCCGTCACTCTTCTAAATATTTTGGAATGAATAAAGGAATCACTT
>NZ_JBMDKC010000407.1:0-315 GCF_057809515.1 Bacillus sp. FG16 | reverse complement strand
GAGACCGGAAAGGTCTTTTACAATTATTTGATGTGAGTCGTTCAGGAGATACAGTTGTTGTAGAAAGTATTTCTCGTTTAGGAAGAAAGACTTTAGATATTTTAACCATTATTCAACAACTTGAAGAAAAAGATATCCAGTTTGTATCATTGAAGGAACAAATAGATACAAGAACTTCTACGGGTAAAGCTATGTTTCAAATGATGTGTGTCATTGCTGAATTAGAACGGAATCTAATTGCCGAGCGCGTAAAAGAAGGTTTAGAAGCAAGTAAAAAACGAGGAAAGAAATTAGGTAGACCAAAAGTTGACAAAG
>NZ_JBMDKC010000406.1:0-316 GCF_057809515.1 Bacillus sp. FG16 | reverse complement strand
TTTGTACTTGGGGGTAGTAAAAAGGCTTAAGTTGATGGGCATGTATGGTGAGGCCTTATATCGTGCAATCGATTCCGAAGGAAACACAATTGATTTTTATTTAAGTCGTAAATGAGATGCGAAGGCTGCTAAGTGTTTTCTAAAGAAAGCCTTGGCTTCTTGTCATGCCACAAAACCTCGTTCGATAACTGCTGATGGAGATAAAGTCTATCCTGTTGCGATACGTGAACTAAAAGAAGAAAAGTGTATACCACACAGTACTGTTTTTTGCAAAATAAAAGTGCAGAGTATTGCAGCGAAGTTTCCTGCATGCAAC
>NZ_JBMDKC010000405.1:0-319 GCF_057809515.1 Bacillus sp. FG16 | reverse complement strand
CTTAAAACAAGTGGAAACAGATTTGTTGAAATAAATAAGCAAGACATGAAGATTTTCGATTTAGATAAGCCACGTGGCTATATAGGATTTATGGAAACAGATGATGGAAGTATTCAACCTTCATTAGTCCTTGGTTCTGATAATAGAAAATACGCTGGTACAGGATCATTTTATATTTATCAAGTCATGCCGCGAATTAATGGAGTTGATCAACCTTCTAAAGCATATGCAAAATTTGGGATTTCTAAAGGAGAAAATGCAGAAGGAACTAATATTTGGTCAAACTATATTCAAATGCATAATGACGGTGGACATCTGA
>NZ_JBMDKC010000404.1:0-320 GCF_057809515.1 Bacillus sp. FG16 | reverse complement strand
GCATCTCCTATATGTTGTAAAGGTCTAATGTCCTCCTTTTCCTATATTATAGGTCCATTATAATGACTTATAAGTCATTTGTAAATTAATATTTTCAAAAAATTATCTTTTTAATTGAACGAACTTGAATATCGAGATAAAATAATGCAATGTGACAAAATGTTCGAACAGAAAGGGAGAGAGGCATCGCATGTATCCCAAGTGGATTGACAAAATGGCATTTTCAAAAGCACATCAAGAGTTATTAATTCAATTGTATAAAAAACAAATCACACGAAGAGAATATGATTCTTTGGTGAATGAGCTATATGTTTTAGAAA
>NZ_JBMDKC010000403.1:0-320 GCF_057809515.1 Bacillus sp. FG16 | reverse complement strand
TGGTTTTTTTGAAAATTAGTGCCTATACACTTTCTTATACCATCGTAGCACCAAGCGGAGAAATGTACCCGACGCAAGAGGTAGTCATGTATACCGCCTCACAAGAGCGTGCGATTCAATTACTAGATGATGAAATTCAGCGAAGATTAGGAGAGGGCTACAATCGACATATCTCTTATACAAATCAAGAAAAAGAAGAACATGAACCCATCCAACTGTCCCTTTTCTAACGATAAAAACCCTTCAGGTCGTTAGCTTACCTGAAGGAAAAATAAGAACAAATGCCCTCCTGCTTGTAGGCATTTGCTATGGGTGTTCAA
>NZ_JBMDKC010000402.1:0-321 GCF_057809515.1 Bacillus sp. FG16 | reverse complement strand
TTAAGAATAGCGCGTATATAACATCGGCTCAATATTTTTTCATGCGATTGTCCTGCTAATTAGGGTCTCTGTGCCCATCCCCCAAAAAAGGGGAATAAGACAAAATATTCCAATTAAGTATTAACCGATATGTTGTATAAATTTAATTATGCATAATCAAAGAATGAATCCGAACATGTTTGGGATTCATTTTTATTTTTAAAAATAGAAAATACTTACAATTAAATCTGTCACAAAAATGGACATTTTTGTGACGTTTTCTATTCGAAAATATAAATGTCTTAACTGTTGAATTAGCTGTAACTAAATACTGTACCAAAA
>NZ_JBMDKC010000401.1:0-323 GCF_057809515.1 Bacillus sp. FG16 | reverse complement strand
TAATTACATAATATATTTATATTTTTGGTTTTCTATAGTTTATGCTCTTACATGTCTATTCATCACTTTAAAATGAAACTGTTTTAACAATGGAACTTCTGGACAAACTATTATTAAATTAATCTAATTCAGAGGTGAACGTATAATGGCATGGGAATGGCTTAGTATCAAACCACGTAGTAAACTAGGGAAATTTTTAGATCGACATGACCTTACTCAAGAAAAAGTTTCAAAAGTTAGTGGGGTTAGTAAAAGTACACTCAGTCGGCTCTGTAAAGGGAACGCTTTTCACCCCTCTTTTAAAAACCAAAATAAGATTATCA
>NZ_JBMDKC010000400.1:0-323 GCF_057809515.1 Bacillus sp. FG16 | reverse complement strand
ATTATGCTTCAGTGCATAATTCATTAATTGCTTTTCCCTACAGTCAGATATCGTATAAAAGATGATAATGGGCTTAATTTGTTGTTGCTTCTGATAAATGTTAGTTAAATAAGCATAATACTGTATTTTCTTTTCATTCACTTTCATATGCTGTAGCCGGTCTACTTCTACAAAGTGAGGAACATTGTCTTTTGTGAAAAATGCGTCTGGAACAATTGTTTTTTCTTCCCCTTGATAGCGCAGAGTGATGACTTGCTCTGTCTTCCAGTCAGGAAAATCTAGCCACATCCATGCTTCATTTCGCAATAAAATATGTTCTAATT
>NZ_JBMDKC010000040.1:0-47753 GCF_057809515.1 Bacillus sp. FG16 | reverse complement strand
CATGCGTTAATTTTCCAGATTTCTTTTGCTCTAAAATTGACTTCGCTTTCTCTTTCGCCTGTTCATCTAAGTTAGCAAACATGTCTCCACGCTTACCTTTCTCCGGCATTTTTACGCCTAACTTTGTTAATTCCTCTTTTGCTTGTTCACGTGTTAGTTTGCCGGATTTCTCTTGCTCTAAAATTGACTTCGCTTTTGCTTTCGCCTGTTCATCTAATCCTACAAACATGTCTTTACGCTTCTCTTTCTCCGGAAGCTTTACACCTATTTCCTCTAACTGTTTCTTTGTATCGTCCATAATTGTTTTTACTTTTTGTTTTGTAGCGTCATCTAAATCCTTTTTCGCCGTTTTTGCAGGCTGATCCACTGCTGGAGTATTCGTTGCCGCGAATGCCGGAATACCGACTCCTCCAATGATTCCGAATGATAAAGCACCTGCAATTGCTAAATACCCAACTGTTTTCTTCTTCATAGGAAATTTCCTCCTTCATATTTCTAAAGCATGTACACTTTCGTATACAATGCCAATAGTAATGTTGGTTTCTTAAAATTTCCTTAACGATGCAAATAAAAAACACCGCTCGTAATGAGCGGTGTTTCTCTATGCTTTTTGTAATTGTAACTCTTCACGTTCCATTATTTTTCTTAATACAATTGTTTGTGTCATTGTAAATAAGTTACCTGTTATCCAGTACAACACAAGTCCTGATGGCGCCGCAAACCCCATAAATAGAATCATTGCCGGCATCATAATTTGCTGCATCTTTAGCATCTGTACTTGTTCTCCAGGTGTAATATTCGATTGGAAAACTTTCATTTGAATAAATGTCGTTAACGCTGCAATAATCGGTAATATATGATATGGATCTGCATGTCCTAGGTTCACCCATAAAAACGAAGATGTGCGAATCTCTTCCGTTCTGCTAATCGCATAATACAAAGCAGAGAAAATCGGCATTTGTATAAAAATTGGCCAACAACCAGCAAGTGGATTCCAACCGCCTGATTTCATTAGTTCTGACATTTCTTTTTGGTACTGCTTTTGTTTTTCAAGGTCTTTGCTTACATCACCGTATTTTTTCTTTAGCTTCTGCAATTCAGGTTGCATTTTCTTCATTTTCGCTTGGCTGCGATATTGCGAAACAGCTAATGGAATCATTGCTGAACGAATAACGAGCGTCATAATAATGATAGCAATCCCAAAGCTAGCTCCAGGTATATGATGAGCAACAAATTGAATCATATACGAGATTGGATATACAAAATAATGATCCCAAATCCCAGTACTATGTGCATCAATTGGGGCTGCATTACTGCAACCAGATAAAACAAAAACAAGTAATAATGATAAACTAACGAGCACAGCTCGGTATGATTTTAACATGTTCATTCCTCCAATGTTTCGTAATTATTTAGCGAAACATTGGTGTATACGGACCGACCTCGTCATTCTCTTCACTTGATTCTTGTCTGCGTACAGAACGAATCATTCCATATTTATAAAAAATAGAAAATAGCGGTACATTTCCCGCACTATCTTCACATGTATCAACTAGCGCAAAAGCTCTTTGTCTACCGCTTGATGCTTGTTGACGCACAAAGCGAGAAACATTAGCAAGGAAGAAAACTTCTAATAAACAAAGTGCCGTCGTTACAAACGATATATATAGAATTGCATCCTGCAATAAAAATTCCATCGCTTCACATCCTTAATAAGGTCATTTTAGCACATTCAACAAACATTCTCTATTTCCTTTTATTTTCAAAAAAAGTATTTTGCATATTTTCTCAAGAAAACAATAATTAAGAAACGTTGTATTCGCTTTCTTTAGTATATTCACACACATCAATGAATAGGCTTGATTTATTAGAAATTTATAAAATTTTTGCATTATAATAAAACTATTGCCAGTTTTTGAAAAAACCTTTATTCTCTTCTTGTAATCAAAAATGAATATGGAGATGAAACATACTATGGGTCAACTAGGAGACGCCGATTACGTTCCCGACACCGCCTTTTTATCCTTCCCAGCAGCTAAAACATTTCACTTAGAATTTATGATACAGTTGGTTGTTATTTTTATAGCTTCTATTTTGTATGCAATTTCTATGAATATGTTTTTTATCCCGCATAACATGATTAGCGGTGGATTCGCTGGTGTAGGGATGATTATCGGTTATTTAATGCACTACAATATCGGTGCACTTATCTTTTTACTAAACATTCCTCTTCTTATTTTAAGTCACTTTTACTTAGGCAAGAAGACAACCTTTTTAACAGCTTACTTTGTAGCTGTATCATCGTTAGCGATGAACATTATCCCTGTACACCAGGTTTCAGACGATATTTTACTATCTTCTGTATTCGGTGGTGTAATCTGCGGAGCAGCTTCCGGAATCATATTCCGATTTGCTTCTTCAACAGGTGGCTTTGATGTTGTTGGATTGATTGTAGCGAAACATCGAGATATTTCAATTGGAGCAATCATCTTTGTATTCAACTTAATCTTACTTGTTGCAGCAGGTTTTATTTTCGGATGGGATATTACACTTTATACGTTAATTAGCCGGTTTGTAGTCAGCAAAGTTATCGATGCTGTGCACACGAAACATATTAAATTAACGATAATGACAGTTACAGAAAAAGGTGAGGAAATAAAAAGCGCACTACTACATCACGGCATACGCGGGGTGACAATGGTAGACGCTGTCGGCGGCTATACAAACCATAAGAAAAAAATGATTTACACTGTCGTGACTCGCTATGAGTTAGGCGAAATGAAACGTATTATCCGCCAAGTGGATAACAAAGCATTTATGAACATTACTGAAACAGTTGAAATTGTCGGCCGTTTCAAACGCATATAAAAAGGCGCAAGGAGCTAGTGTTCCTTGCGCTTTTTATTTTTTACACTTATTACAAAATCAGATAATTCTATTATTATGTCCTTAAATGTGTTATAATGAAAGCAGACTCACAAAAAAAGAGTATATAGACTTGGAAGTTTCTCTTATTTTACAAGCAAAAAGAAACGAGCAGTCGGGTATATTTCAGACACCATACACGTAACGGTTTAAACAACCGATCATCTTAGTTACTCTTCAATGATCTTTTTATAAAAAGATACGTACAATTAAAACTCACTTCAATATACTATACCTACCTTTTTGACTTCCAAATCATCTTATTACATAAGGAGATGAACATATGAATCAATATATACGATATACAATAGCTGTCCTGTTTGCTATTATCGGCGGAACAATCTGCTTCTGGACAAACACTCAGCTTGGAGAGAATATCATTTTTAATGGAATCGAAACGCTTGTAAGCGCTTCAATTTTAGGTGGATACATTTACTTCCTCTTCAATCCAGAAGAAAATGCTCAAAAAACAATGTTATTAACAATGATCGGAATCGTTGGTGGATGTATTTCCTACTCAATGACAAACTATACATTACCACTTCAATTAAGCTCAGCTTTCTTCCACGGTCTATGGACTTGGTTCATTGCATTCTGCCTAGCAGACGTATTCAACCTATTACAAGACAATGAAGAGGATAGCGGTCGCCAAATTGAAAGTAACTCTTAAGCTGGAAGGTACTCTTCCAGCTTTTTTTGATTGGTTTGCATACCCCGCATCACGATAAAAAGAAGTTACCCTCACGGCAACTTCTTTTCCACATACCCCACTTCGTATTCACTAAAATATATCAACGATTTTTCAAATATATCGATCGTTTCTCCACTTATATCAACGATTTTTTCATTATATCGACGCTTCGACACAAGATATCGATTTACCGACATTCTTCGACACTCAAAACGCACAACATACCCTAGCCCCCAAGCAACTTACTGCCGAACTCTACGATTAAAAAGATAATTAATAGGATCGCGAGTATCTTTAATGCTACATATGCTACTTTAAAAACAACATAAATGAGCAAGACTATCAAAATAATTGATAAAATTTCCATATTTACTTCCTCCAAGCTTTGCTCTTCTTATCTCATTTTACTCGCCCTAGGCTGTTTATGGAACGGCATAAGATGACATATAAAAAAGAGGATACCTCACCCATCGTAAGATACCCTCTCTTTCAGCTGCTTAAACCATTCTCTTTCTAATTGTAAATATCCCATCTCACTCTTCTCGGCGCTCTTTAATTCTTGATCAGCTTTCTTCATATAAGTACGGGACGCTTCCATATTGCCCTCTACATATTTAATAATTCCTTGTGTACGGTAATATCCACTTAGGTCCATTTTTGTAATAGCCTTTGCATGTTCCTTTGCTTCTTGCAAAGAAAGACTATCCATCTGATAAAGGGCTTTATATAAAAGATACCAACTATGAAAACTACTAACGAAAAACTTATTTTCTTTCGTTACAGGTAGTTGAACAATTCGTTCTATATACGGTATCGCTCTTTCCATTCCCTCTTGATCTGCACGAGCAAAAAAGACGAGCATAAGTCTACTCATTATCTCTCTTATCCCTTTATTCTCTTTTATTTTCTCCTCACTCAATTCTACTAATCTTTCATCCCAATCTTTCGGTCTTTTATAACTAAATAACTCACTCGATATTTGAATCTCATATAAGTGATTTCTAGCTCTTTCATCATCTTTAATTAAAATAAGAAATTGCATCCCATCACTCATAAGCATTCCTTTTATCGGCACAATTGTAACCGCAAAGATTGCAAAATGGAAAAAGGAAAAATATAAAAGATATTGATAATAACTCACCATGTATATGTAACCGGAAGTAATACCAAATAGTAAACTCGTAATCGGTCCACCTAAAGTGAGCCACGCCCACTTTTTCGAAAGATTCGGTGTCTCTATAGAAGGTGGTACTAGTGTTGCAACGCCTCCAAAGTACGCCCATAATTTATTTTCTCGAATGCGTAATTTCCCCTTTTCTTTTTGAATAGTAATAGGTCCTACTGTCATAAATTTAAATGTCAAACCACCTATTACACCAAATACTACATGTCCTAGCTCATGAATGGCTAACACTAACCATGAAATTCCAACTATTGCCCATAGGTTCAAAATTACTTCTAATTTCTCAGTTCGAATTACTACGTATAAAATGGACAAAACTAACGCCGCCGTCATGGAACCAGCTGGCCTTCTTAAAATATCCACCTTTTTCTCCCCTTAATAAATCATTTTTCTCTGCATTTCGTACATGAATTTTCCGAGATGCAATATCCAAATAAATGAGATTAAACCAATTAACACAAAATCGATATCACTAGCCGCTGTATATATAACGGCCGCCCACCATACATATGCCAATATTGTATTCGTAAATTCATACGCTTTATATCCAGCCTCATGCACAATGTGCTTTAATCCTTCATCTGCGTTTTTCGTCCACATTTTCATAGATTCCATATACGTTACACCTTGTTCAGGATATAGCTTGTTATAACGATTTTTTGTTATGAGTCCGATAATTACTACAGTAGTTAAACAAAGAATAGAAACTACTAAATTCCACACCGCAAATGAAACATTTGTATCCTGCAACAATGCACGTCTACATGTAATAACTGCATATACAAACCATGCCTGCGTAACTATATCACCTACACGTAAATATATACTTATAATGCCTAATTTCCTACCTTGTACGCTCTCTTCTTCATCGCGTGCCTCTGCTAACATACGTGTATTCTTCCAAGTATAGTACATCATTAAGATTCCAAAAATAATACATATACCTATAAATGTATTAGATGATAATTTTCTCGGTTCATCCGAGAGTAAATTTAAAGCTATATAAGACGTTAAAAAGCCACCCATCATACTTACTGCTATTTTCCCCACAGAATCAAATTGTTTTTTTCGCTTACTCTTCATCGTCCTCTTCCCCCTCTACTAACGTAAATATTTCCTCCACTGGTACATTGAAAATTTGTGCGATTTTTAACGACAATACAATAGATGGTGCATAATCCCCACGCTCAATTAAACTAATCGTTTGCCGTGATGATCCAATCACTTTTCCTAAATCCCCTTGTGATAAACGATGCTTTGCTCGCAATTCCCTCACTCGATTTTGAAGCTTCATGTCTTCCCTCTTTTTCATTTATTTAATTAAAATTGTAAATAATATCCTTATACTTGTCAATTATAATTGTCATTTTGACGTTAATAATTGACAATTATAAAGATGTATTATGTTGGAAATAACCTATATAATGAATGTGAAATATTAAACAAAGGAAGTGACATATGAATAAAATATCTACTTTTCCCTATATTCTTACTAAGCTTACAGCGACTTTCTTGTTATTATTACTTATTAGTATGCTTCTCTTAACAACTAATCAACAGACATTATATAGTTTCTTAGCTGGATTACGAGAACTACTATATGTTCCCTTCGTTCCTATTCTTGCGGCATATGCAATTTTTTGTTCTATTTGCATCGATAAATTGAAATTAAAAACACATACAAGACTGAAGACATTATGCCTTTATATTTTTTGCGGCTATTTATTTTCTCTTCCATTCCTAATATTTAAAGAAGCTAGTCTAATACAGTTCTTGTTTCTCGGATCAATTGGAGCATTGTGTTCTCTTTTTTTCTACCTATGTACAGTTATAGCAACAAAATTTAAGTGGATACAATATGTCGTGCCAGGCATTATGCTTATTATATTTATCACAATCAACTTTATCGATTTAGAAAAGGTTGGAACATCAAAAGAACAATGGATCGAAACAAAAACAGAAAACTCTTTCGAAGCATCTTTTCAACATTTTAGCGGTGAACATAGAGTCCCCATTGAGCTAAGACGAGGTGACATATTAGAATTTACCATTGAATCACGAGCTGAAAATCCGGATGGCTACATGGAAGAAGTAAAAATGGCCAGTGAGTTTCAAGAGGAAGAAAATTATTTAGCCCCAACTGGCCCTAATACATATCATTTCGCAGCAATTAAGACAGGAACTTATTACATTATAGTTAGCGGAAATCAGCTAAAAGGAAAGTTAAAAATAAATTGGAACATAAAATAAAAAAGGCAGTGCTTTTGCACTGCCTTCCTAAATTCTGACATAGAATGGATTTCATATTAGCTTGCGTTTTGTAGTAATACTCGTTTTAACTGCTTACGGAAACGAATACCTAACGTAACCGCTACAATCACAATAACTCCAAAAATGATTTTACCGATATGACCTTCTAGCACTCCAAAGATATCATGTAAGTTTCCACCTAACCAGTAACCACCGATTAAGAAGAATGATACCCAAAATAGAGCGCCTGAATAAATTGTAATGGCAAAACGACGGAATGGTAAATTAATAATTCCTGCAAAGTATCCTGTGAAATGACGTACACCAGGAATAAAGAAACCAATAAAAATTAAGAAGTACCCATACTTATCAAACCACATTCTCGTTAAGTCAATTTTTCTTTGTGTTAAAAATACGTATTTCCCATACTTTTGAATGAAAGGCATACCTAATTTATTTCCTAAAAAGTATTGAATCGTCATTCCTACACTTGTCCCAATAAAGGATAGAATAATTAAAATCGGTAAACTTAAATCACCCTTATGTGCTAAAAATCCCGCATATGCTAACGTTGGCTCTCCCGGAAACGGAAGTGCAATATATTCTAACAGCAAACCTACAAGTACAACATAGTACCCGTATTGCTGAAATAATTCATGAATCCATTCCATGTCATCTCTCCTTTCAATCACGTACAACTTCTTACTATTATTGTATAAAAAAATTGTCGAAATAACTATCACAATAGCTTACATTTTTATTACATTTTTGTAAGGGTCACACTAATGATTTCCGTTCTTTATTAAGTAGCTAAAAGCATTTTTTAAGTCGAAATAACAAAAAGACGCATTAATAATATGCAAATTTTATCCATTTTTTAACACTGAAAAACCTTTCTTATTTTGTTCTCAATAAAAAACCACCACAAACTCATGCTAACTTCATATTAGCTTCATATACGTATTGTAAGATTATATCGGAATTTGTTGAAAAATTTAACTAATATATGACTAAGCATTAATTTGAATAAATATAAGTCGTTTTTCGAAATTGAAAAAAGGGTGAATACGAAATGGAAGCATATAAAATGCACGATTTTATTAATACAAATGTTGAATCTCATCAAAATGAAACCGTTTTTAATTTACACATATGTGAAACAAGTGAATTTGACGTAAGTTTAACAAAATCTACAACACTATCTTTTATCGTTTCAAAAAAGAATATTAAAATTGTCACGAAAAAATGGACTAACTCAAACCAAGAAAGCATGATTGGCAAAAGCTACATCATTCCAACGAAAGCTTTTCACTATTTCTTACCAATTATTTCTGAAAATGAAGATGAGCTAAATATTCAAGTTCAAAGTTTTGGACTACGTGGTGAGCTTTTATTAAACGAAAGATTACTTATTGATAAAAACAACAAACACAACAGCAAAATCACTACATTCTTTGAAACATTAGATGAAAATGTAAATAAAGCATTACGAGGATTACAACTTCATTGTATGTAAGACTATTACGATAGTAAAAGGAGAATAACAATGAAAAAATTATTATTAAGCGCACTATTATCATTAGGATTTTTAACTCTTCCATTCGCTAGCGCAGAGGCTGCTACAACGAAAGATCAATTAATCGTAGACACTCAGTTAAATAAAATGGATTATTATCAAGATGGAAAATTTATAAAAAGTTTTACTGTCGCTACTGGAAAAGCTGCAACGCCTACACCTAAAGGCACTTTTCAAATCGTAAATAAAATTAAAAACCGCCCTTATTATACAGGCAAAATTAAAGGCGGCGATCCACGTAATCCACTTGGTGACCGTTGGCTTGGATTAAATATGGCAGGAACTTACGGAACAACTTATGCGATTCACGGAACTAACAATAATCAAGCAATCGGCAAATGGACAACACTTGGTTGTATTCGTATGTATAATAATGATATACACTGGTTATTTGAGCGCGTTCAGCAGCAAGCTACTGTCACTGTAAAATAGCCTAAAAACAAGATTTATGTGTAGCCAAGAATTTTATGTCTTGGCTTATTTTATTTATTCATTTACAGTAGCAAAACAACTGTATTTACATATATAATAGGAATAGATTTGATTAGCTAATATCTAAACATTGATAAACGTAGATATTAAAATTATACAGTTATAATATTTTATAAATTTTATAATACATACTATAATAGAACTACTGTAATTCTGAACTATTCAGTAACACTAAACTATTCCCCTTGCTACCTTCATGATTATTTTATAGCGGGGGCTTATTATATGTATAAACAATCTGAGTCACTCGAAAAATGATGAATTCGAATATTGCAGTAAAAAGCGTTATTTAGGAGGTGTTACTATGACGCATATACTGGTGATTGAAGACAACCCAGATATACAAGAACTTATTCGTGAATTTCTAATGGCACAAAACTTTACCGTTGATGTAGTTGGTGCTGGAACAGAAGGTATTCTTCTTTTCCAAAAAAATTCATATGATCTTGTCCTCCTCGATGTAATGTTACCAGATATAGATGGCTATAGTATTTGTAAAATTATGCGAGGACAATCTGATGTACCAATCATTATGTTAACAGGCTTACATAATGAAGAAAGTGAAATTAAAGGATTTGAGTTAGGTATTGATGACTATATTACGAAACCGTTCCATTACACTGTATTTATTAAGCGTGTAGAGGCTGTATTAAGAAGAGCAGCAACGAAGGAAGCAGAAGCAGAAGCTGCAACTATACTACAATTCCATGAATTGATGTTAAACTCTACAGCATATGCAGCTTATGTTCATGGTAATCAAATTGAATTGACAACAAAAGAATTTGAAATTATTTATACTTTACTGCAAAATCGAGGAAAAGTATTATCAAGAAGTGATTTGTTGAATAAGGTATGGGGCTATGAACATTATGGTGATGTAAGAGTTATAGATACACATATTAAAAACTTAAGAAAAAAATTAGGAATTACTTATATTAAAACGGTGAAAGGTATTGGCTACAAAATCGAATCGTAGTAAAGACAACATCACCAAAAATATTTTCATCAAAACCTTATTATTTTGTATTCTTTTATCACTTTGTCTTTATCAAATTATTTACTTTCTAGCTTCAAACTACGATAAAGAACGTTTTGCGAAAGAAAATGGAACGCCGACTACAGAACAGGCGGATTCAGATAAGCAAAACGATCAAAGTAAAACGAATCAAGATAAAGCTGTGTCAGAAGGGAACATTTCTAATTTCCAATCTTCTATTGTAGATTATAAATCTCTTTCTACAGCTATCAATCACCTTTTGCAGCCTAGCCAAACTGCAAAAGCAAAAGAACATACACAAAACCTTTCGGGGAAAAATAGCACTTCTAATCAGCTTACAGAAGCAGAAAAGAAAGCCGCTAATAATGATGCCTTACATACACAAAATGCAGCAAGTAAAACAAATGATACAAATGATAATCCAAAGTTAGCAGATGCGTTGCAGCAGTTAGCTCCACAGGTTGGCGCGACAATGCTTGCATTATCTCTACTCGGATCTTTAATGTACGCAAAACTAATTGCTAAACCTTTTCAATATATGAGCGATGCTTTAAAAGATATTATGAATCTTGATTTCTCAGATAAAAAGCTCCTTAACAAAAATTCAGATCAAACAGATTTTAATTTGTCAGTAGCCGCTTCACAAGTACCAAATATTGTGAAGAATTTACATGAAAGCAATCAAGATTTAAGAAATGAGCTCAAGAAGGAACAACAATTAGAACAATTTCGTAAAGAATTTATGTCTATGGTATCCCATGAATTAAAAACACCAATCGCAGCCGTTATGGGACAACTAGATGGCATGATTCACGGAATTGGAGCTTATAAAGATAGAGATAAGTATTTGAAACGTTCCTACGAGATGATGCAAGACATTAACATATTAACGGAAAAAATGTCGGAATTATCCAAAATACAAAACCCTCAATTTAAACCGAATTTAGAAGTCATTTCTTTATCTAATATTATTGAGGATGTTATGAAGAAAGTAGATTACTTTGTATCTGTAAAACAATTAAATGTACAATCTAATATTAAACACGACGTACAAATTTTAGCTGATCCTAAATTTATTCAAACTGCTATCTTTAACATTATTTCAAATGCAATTCATTATACAATTGACCATCAGCACGTATATATAAAGCTTTATGAAAAACCAAACGGTTACGCATTAGAAGTATTAAATACAGGTTCACAAATTGATGAAGATAAACTTGCTCATTTATTTGAGCCTTTCTATCGCGCAAACCCTGATAAACACGGTTTAGTACAAGGTAGTGGTCTTGGATTATATATCGTGAAACAAATATTAGATAAACATCAGTTTCCTTACGGGATACAAAACACAGCTCAAGGTGTAAAATGCTCTATTGTATTCCCAAAAGCAATGTAACATTCGCTATAATTACATACCCCAAACTCATACTTCATGTGTGAGTGGCGGAATTTTGTAGAGTGTCTTACTCTGTTTCGTTCGCCCGTTATCCTTATTTGGATAGCGGGCGTTTTTTATTACTTAAAAGGAGGATTTTTCATGGATAAGTTTAAATATTCATTGCTCGTTTTATTCGGTGCTTGCAGCTACGGCATACTTTCAACTATTTTCAAACTCGGATTCCTAAGTGGATTTTCAGCACATCAACTACTAGGGGGACAATATGTCTTCGGATGGATTGGACTATTTCTACTCGTTCTTTTCTTTTCACGTCATAAAGTAACAAAAAAACAATTCTTTTCATTACTAACCGTCGGAACAACAATGAGTATGACTGGGATTTTCTACGCTATTTCTGTAGAAGAACTACCCGCATCTATCGCTGTCGTCCTACTCTTTCAGTTCACTTGGATTGGTGTCATTATCGAAGCAATTGCAAATCGAACATTTCCAAGCCGCGATAAGATCATATCTATCCTTATTTTATTTGCTGGTACATTGTTTGCAGGTGGTGTATTTGAAGGCCTCGGACAAAGTTTTTCTACGAAAGGGATTACCTTTGGACTATTAGCTGCTGTCTCTTTTTCATTCTATGTTTTTGCAAGCGGACGCGTTGCTACAGATGTTCCCCCTTATACGAAAAGCTTTCTTATGACAACAAGTGCGACTCTTATCGTATGCCTATTCTTCCCGCCGACCTTTTTAACAGATGGTGCCCTGCAAGCCGGTTTATGGAAATATGCTTTCTTCCTCGGATTATTCGGCGTTGTTGTACCTGTCATTTGTTTTTCAATCGGTGTACCAAAGGTTGGAACAGGACTCGGTACAATATTAGGTGCAGCTGAATTACCAACTGCTATTATCGCTTCTATTACACTTGTACATGAAGTCGTAACATTCATGCAGTGGATTGGGATTGTTTTTATATTGATTGGGATTTTCACTCCTCAGCTGCTTACAGCTAGAAAAGAAAGGAAACATAATCGCGTGCATAGCGCTTGAAAAAAATGCAGAATTTATCTGGAGGTATAAATGACTATTTTAAGCATCATATTTTTTGCTATTATGTGCATCTTCTTCCTAATAAGATATATGAAAGAAAAGAAATTTTACGATTTACTTCTCATTCCCGTTTGTATATATGCAGGAGCAGTGAAAACTCCTTTCGTAGAGTACTTAAACTTTAATACTACATTTAAAATAACGTATGATATTGCAGCTATTATTCTTGTAATCCTTGCTGTACTTTTCTTTTTGAAAGATAAGAAAGAGAATCATACTGCATAACAAAAGACCTTTCATTTACTTGAAAGGTCTTTTGTTATCTCTCATTTTACCGCTCCATATAACTTCTCTATCTCATGCTCAATTTGTTTTACATCAATTCGTTCAAATAATGGCTGTACGCTATCAATTCTATTCGGCAACGTATTTTGAGGTTCCCAATTTCGTTTAACAATCGACAATGTATTTCGAACTCTTTCACTTGAAAATGGTAAAAATGGTTCAAGGAGATTTGCAAAATTAGCAATAAGATAAACACAGTTATAAATCGTTTCTTCACATGAAACTGGATCATCTTCTCTTTGTTTCCACGGCTGCTTTTCATCAAAATATTTATTTGCAAAACGTACTGCATCAAATATTGTCTCTAACGCCACCTTAAATTTAGTTTGCTCAATCGCCTCTCCTACATTTTTATATAATCCTTCTACTTTATCTTTCAGCTCTATATTAATAGTCACCTTTGGTACAGTGCCATCATAATATTTTTCAATAAACTTTAATGTGCGGTTCACGAAGTTTCCATATGCTCCTAACAATTCACTATTATGACTGTAAATAAATTCACGCCATGAAAAATCAGTGTCACGATTTTCTGGTGCATTTACTGTTAAAAAGTAACGGATAGAATCTGGATTGTAACGTTCTAATATGTCAGGTACCCATACTGCCCAATTTTTACTTGTAGATAACTTTCTTTTCTCTACTGTTAAATACTCATTCGAAACGATATGACGCGGGATTGCTTCCTCTCCTATTCCAAGTAAAACCGCTGGCCAAATGATGGAGTGAAATGGAATATTATCCTTGCCGTGTACATAATATGTTTGCGCATCACTATTCCAAAACTCATGATCATCTTTTCCTGTTTCTTCAGCCCAATGTTTACTCGCTGAATAATATCCTGCCACTGCTTCTATCCATACGTAAATTTTCTTATCTTCATACCCTTTCACTGGAATTGGTACCCCGATTGGTAAATCTCTTGATACAGCCCTATCTTGTAACCCTTCCTTTACATATCTTTCCGTTAATTGAATTGCATTATCACGCCATGTTCCTTTTTCTTTTGCGATTTCTACAGCTTGTTTAATTTGCTCCTGAAATGTATGCAATGCAAAATAGAAATGCTCTGTTTCCTCTACAGATGGCGTACTACCACATAACTTACATTTCTTTTCTAACAAATCAAGAGGATCTAAAATAGCAGAACAAGCATCGCATTGATCTCCTCTTGCTGCTTCATGGCAATGTGGACATATTCCTTCTACATAACGATCCGGTAAAAACTGCGTACACGTTTCACAATACGCTTGTTCCACTGTTTTTTTATAAATATAGCCCTCTTCTAATAAACGTAAAAAAACTTTTTGAACAGTTTCATGATGATGCTCGCTATCGGTACGTGTATAGCAATCATACGTAAAACCGAGATCACGAAAACATCGCTGAAATTCTTCATGATACTTATTAGCAATTTCTTTCGCTGTCACACCTTCTTGTTTTGCTCTAATTGCAATCGGTGTTCCATTGCAGTCACTCCCTGAAACATACAGCACATTCTCACCTTTTGCCCTGTAATAACGCGCTAAAATATCTCCAGGTAATAAACTCGCAATATGGCCAAGGTGTAACGAACCATTTGCATACGGCCAAGCGCCTCCAATAAAAATACTCATCTTACATTCCTCCTTTAAAATATAAAAAGCCCCACCCCTATCTTAAAAAAGATAAGGGCGGGGCTGTATAAACAGTCGCGGTACCACCTTATTTCGCCAATTACTCACATAATTAGCCTTAACAAGTACGGAGCTCTATGCTCTTATACTGTGGTTTTGATAACGAGTACCAACTCTCGTCGCCGCCTACTATTATCATTTGATAAGTTCAGGACGAAGCTCAAAGGCCATTGTTCAAATGAATATTCTTGCTTCTTTTCAGCTACCGAAGCTCTCTGGAAAGAATATTTTCATTCTACTTTTCCTTTTCAACGCTTTTACGTATAACACGTATTTTACGACTAACTAACAGAAAAATCAAACTTTAAATCAAAAAAACAGGAAATCCCATCCTCCCGCCGAATACCTATACGTTCACAAAAGGAGTGATAACATTGAACCAAAAACAACTAAGCACTATAAATGAAAAAAGCTGGAATACAGCTGCTTATGAAACTTGGACGAATCGCCATGGGGCACCGGAGGATTATGCGAAAAAAATCATGGAAGATCCCACACGCGAAGTAGCACATTATTTACCTTACATACAATCTCCAAAAGGAAAATGTATTATTAATTTACTCGGCTCAAAAGGAAATAAAGCTGTTGCTCTCGCCATTTTAGGCTCTGACGTAACAGTTGTTGATATTTCAGCGAGTAATGCAAAATATGCAAATGAACTTGCAGATGCCGCAGGCGTTTCTATTCATTACATCGTTTCTGATGTACTAAATGTAAATCTCTCAAAATCATTTGATATCGTATTGCTGGAGCTTGGTGTACTTCATTACTTTCTAGATTTAAAACCACTTTTCACAAAAATCTCTCAACTACTAAAGCCTGGTGGTATACTTATCCTTCGCGATTACCATCCAATATACACAAAGCTATTAGGAGTAGATCACCCATCATTTCGAGCAAGCGGAAATTATTTCGATGAAGAATTGATTGAAGATGATGTTGCTTACAGTATTCTTCTTACAGAAGCGCAGAAAGAGTCTTTACCGAAAACAACCATCCGTCGCTGGACGTTAGGAGAAATTATTACAACGCTCGCGGAAGAACATTTTAAAATTGAAAAACTAGTTGAAGAACATGGATCTCATCAAAGATGGGTCTTCCCTTCTACTGCACCAGAAGGAATCGAAGAACGTATCCCTGGTCTATATACAATAATTGCGACAGCATGCAAAAAAGGATCCCTTCACGGATAGGATCCTTTTTGCATGCTCACGCATATAAGTTGAGGTTGGAGATTACCATAATTCTGTAGAATAGGACACAAGATATTTCAACATTTCGTCTCTGACTTACGTCGTCAAAAAGGGGTATGACCAACATAACGAAGAGTAATGTTTTAGTTGATATTGATAATCGTTATCAACTAATTAGAAGTATACATGATGTTATTTCAAATTTCAATAGCATTTCTAATATTTATTTATGAATTTTATGATATGCAAATGTATACATTTTAAGAACTTTTTCTAATACCAATCTGACCCCTTCCATTATCTGCTATAATTTTCATTGAACAGATTAATAACTTCATAATAATGTTTTTATTAATTTTGTTTTTAATATCTATAAATCATAATAAATAGTTTAAATGAGGGTAGGGGTAACGATGAAATATGTTAGTATTCGAAAAAAACTACTGTTCACACTCTTAAGCATTTCTTCTTTATTTAGCATTGCTCTTATTGTTATTCTTTCATTCGCCATGAATCAAGCAAGTGAAATCGAAACGTTAAAAAATGATGTATCGAAAAGAGCGACGATTTTAAAAGAACGTGGCGATTGGTTCCAAGCACAAGTTGCTGGTTTACAAGAATATTTGCTATCACATGATCAAAAAGGATTAGATAAGTTCAACCGAGAAGGGAAAAAATTAGCTGATACTAGAGAAAAAGTAACAAGTGACAAAAAGCTCCCAGAAGGAATGAAAGAAGCCATTTTAATGGGAGGAAAATGGCGTAGCATCATAGATAATGAGGTACTACCTCTTGCGCGTGAAGGAAAATGGGACGAAGCATCTAAAATTGCGTTAGCACAAACAGATTATGTAAATGATCTTTTAGGTCGTTTTAATAAATATACAAATGAAGAAAATGAGAAACGTGACGCATTAATTGCTGATGTCGAGTCTTCTTCATCACTTATTCAATATATTATTTTCTTCTCACTCATTACATGTACATTAACGTCTATTTTATTAGCATGGTGGTTCTCTGGTAAACTCGTTAAACCAATTCGACAAATTGATGAGAAGTTAAAAGAATTAGCTTCTCAAGATGGAGATTTAACGGGTAGATTACACGTAACGAGTAAAGATGAAATTGGTGACATTGCAAATTCCTTTAATCAAATGCTCACTAACCTACAGCATATAATAAAACAAGTTCAACAAACATCAACAAGTGTAAAAGAAGCTTCCGAAAATGTATTTATCGAAACAACCGCTTCTATGGAAAATACCGCAAGGACACAAGAGACTATGAATGCTCTTGAACACAATATTCGTTCACAAGTGTCTAGCATTGAAGAAAGTTCAACCGCAATGGATGACATGGCAACGAGTGTTCAGCGTATCGCTGAGTCCGCCTCTTCTGTTACTAGTTTAGCTGTCACAACTTCAGAAAAAGCAGATGATGGGAATAAATTCATTGAGAAATCTATTACACAAATGCATACAATTAACGAAGCCGTTAACGCTACATCACAAGTAGTTGAGCGACTCATTACACATACAAATCATATCGATACTGCACTTCAATCTATTTCGAATATCGCCGAGCAAACAAATTTCCTCGCTTTAAATGCTTCTATTGAAGCAGCTCGTGCTGGTGAACACGGCAAAGGATTCGCTGTTGTTGCCGATGAAGTTAGAAAACTTGCTGAACAATCTCAACTAGCCGCAACTGACATTAACCATTTACTGCATCAAATTCAAGCCGATACAAAAATAGCAAATGACATGATGACACAAGGTCAAGCAGAGGCTTCTGAAGGAATTACGGTTATTCGTACCGCCGGATCTTCATTCTCAGAAATTGTTAACCACATTAACAAAGTCTCTACGCAAATGCAAGAAATGTCTGCAACTGCTGAAGAGATGGCTGCAAGCTCTGAAGAAATGAACGCAGCTTTAAATAATATCGCTTCTATTTCAAACGAAGTTGCTGCAGAAACATCACAAACAGCACATTCGGCTGGTGATCAAGTAAACAAAATGAGTATCGTGGCTAACAAATCATCTGAAATGAAAACAATCGTACAAGAACTTGAAGTTCTCGTTTCTCATTTCAAAACAAACGCTTAAAGTGAAAATGACACGAGCTCAAAGGTATAGGAAAGCAAGTTTTACAGTCTCTCTTTTTTCACTTTAAAATATCTCTTTCTATCTCTCATTCCGTCTGCTATAATTCCTAAAGGAAATAAGAAAGCTTTATTCCAACTGGAGTAAAGCTTTCTTTCAATTTTTTACATTTATTAATTCTAATACTAAGATTTCACAAAGGAGGCTTTTTATTATATGAATTTTGTAAGTATCAGAAAAAAACTTATGTTCATGATGGGAACGATTTGCGCTTTATTCGGTATCGCCTTAACATTTATTTTATTTTTTGCTATTGACCAATCTCGTAAAGCTGAAACATTACAAAAAGAAATTTCTCCACTGGCAACAGAATTAAAAGAGCGTGGAGACGCCTATCAAGTACAGCTCTCTGCTTTAAGAGGTTATTTACTACAACATGATCAAGTCGAATTAGACAAGTTTAATGAGATGAGTAAACGTCTTGAGGATTCAAAAGATAAACTTCTTTCTAATCCAAATGCTTCTTCCTCCGTAAAAAGCACAATGGAATTAGGGTCTACTTGGAGAAAGTTCATTGAAGAAAAAGTATTCACTCTTGCAAAAGAGCAAAAATGGGAAGAAGCTTTACAAGTAGCTTCTTCAGAAAATGGCTCTGTTTATAAAGTAATTGGTGATTTCACAAATTACAGTAATGAGCAAGCTAAATTGCGTGATCAATCTATTGAAAAAATTGATCAATCTTCACTAGGAATTGAATATGCAGTCTTTCTATCACTTGTTATTTGTATCGTCGTTGCAATTATTCTTGCATGGTGGTTCTCTGGTAAACTTGTGAAACCAATTCAACAAATTGACACGAAACTAAAAGAATTAGCCTCTCAAGAAGGTGACTTAACGGCACGTCTACAAGTAAATAGCAACGATGAAATCGGTGCTATCGCAGCATCATTTAATAAAATGTTAGAAAACCTACAACATATCATTAATCGTGTTCAAAAAACATCAGTGGAAGTACAAACCGCTTCTGAAAATATGCTAGAAAAAACGAATACATCACGCGAGGCGACAATAAGAGTCCAAAGCTCGATGTCCAACTTAAATGCAAGTATTCAATCACAAACTTCTAGTATGGAAGAAAGTTCAACTGCAATGGATGATATGGCAGTAAGTGTTCAGCGTATTGCTGAATCTGCTTCATCTGTAGCGGAACTTGCTGTTGCCACATCTGAACATGCTAGCGATGGAAGTACCGTTATCCAAAAATCTGTTTCACAAATGACAACAATACACGAAGCTGTAAATGCTACGTCAGAAGTGGTTGAACGTCTAATCACTCATACGAAATATATTGATACTGCTGTACAATCTATTTCTAATATCGCTGAGCAAACAAACTTACTTGCTTTAAATGCTTCTATTGAGGCAGCTCGTGCTGGCGAGCAAGGAAAAGGTTTTGCTGTCGTAGCTGACGAAGTTCGAAAACTTGCTGAACAATCTAAAACAGCTGCAACAGACATTAATCAATTACTACATCAAATTCAAAATGATACAGAAACTGCTAGCTCTATGATGTCTCAAGGCCGTTCTGAAGCATTTGAAGGCATTAATGTTATTCGTGAAGCTGGTACTTCTTTCTCAACAATTGTAGAACAAGTAAATAAAGTATCTACTCAAATGCAAGATATATCAGCAACTGCTGAAGAGATGGCTGCAAGTGCTGAAGAAATGAACGCTTCACTTAATAACATCGCTTCTATCTCGACTGAAGTATCCAGCGAAACCGCCGCAACAGCACAATCTGCTGAACAGAAAGTTATCGTTATGAATGAAATGACAGTAACTGCTGGAAAAATGAAACAAACAGTTGCAGAGTTAGATCAACTCGTATCTCATTTTAAAACAGAATAGCTTTTCAAAAAATATCCCCCTTTCAAAGAGGGATATTTTTTTGAGCTCATTTCCTGCACATTATGCTCATTTCCGTTATAATGAGAATCGATATCATTAAATTGTAGGAGGGGCTGCTTATGTCACAAGAAGCATTTGAAAATAAATTATTTACCAATTTAGAAGCTGTTATTGACCCTGAACTAGGTGTTGATATCGTTAATCTTGGATTAGTGTATGATGTTACAGCAGATGAAAATAATAATGCTGTCATTACGATGACTATGACTTCTATCGGTTGTCCAATGGCTGGGCAAATCGTATCAGACGTTAAAAAAGTATTATCAACGAACGTACCTGAAGTTAATGAAATAGAAGTAAATGTCGTTTGGAACCCACCGTGGTCGAAAGAACGTATGTCACGTATGGCGAAAATCGCATTAGGTATTCGCGACTAGCGGGATAAAGAAAAAAAACCTGACACTTTAGTCAGGTTTTTTCTCTTATTATTTTACGCCTACTGCATCATAAGCTTTCGTTACAGCTTGTACAGCTTTAGAGTTTTTACCATATAAATCTTCAGCTGACTGAAGAGCAGCTTGACGCATCATTTTGAAGTCAGAGTTTGCAGTTAAATATTTCGTAAGAGCGCGGTAGTAAATTTTTTCTGTCGCTTCACGGCCCACTCCAGTTACTTTCACGCCGTAATGATCTCCGCCTTCAGATACTAAATAAGCAGCTTTATTATTAATACTACTGTTAATATGAACGCCGCCATTATCAGCTGTTCCAGTATAACGTTTATTATAGTGATCTGGGTAACCTTCACCTGGTTTTAATGGGTTTGGAATAGACGCTGGATCTTTTAATGAACGAAGTGCATCGCCTGGTTTACCAGGTGTATAAATGTCAGCACCTAAATCCCAGCTCTTCTTCTCAACCATAACACCCATAATATCAGATAACGATTCATTTAACGCCCCTGACTCATTTTTATAAACAAGGTTTGCTGTATGTTCAGTTACAGCATGCGTTAATTCGTGACCGATAACATCAAGTCCAGCAGATAATGGAATGAATGTTTTTCCATCGCCATCACCATACATCATTTGTACACCATTCCAAGCCGCGTTATTCCAGCTCTCTCCTACGTGAACAGTAGAAATAAGCTTCGCACCTTTATCATCGAAAGAGTTACGATTAAATGTCTTTTTGTAGTAATCATATACTTTTCCTGCATTTACATGCGCATCAACTGCAGCTTTATCTTCGAAGAACTTAGATTTACTTTCAACTTCTTCTCCTGTATATCCAAGCCATTGCGAGAATAAATTAAACCAGTTCTCGTCCATATTCTCTGCATCAAATGTATGGATACCTTGTCCTCGTTTACCATCAAACAAGTTGAATTGTCCTGTTTTCGTATCTTGAGCAATTTCAAATGATTGTCTAGCTCCTAATACTCCGTAACCAAATCCAGTAATGTTATCTACAGCGTTATATTTCTCAATAACATTTCCATTCGTTGCATCAACAAAATAATGCCAATACCCTGGAGCTGGTTTTGAAATCGATGCCTTAACTAAGTATGCAAGGTAGTAATTACCGTCCTTTTCATATACAAATAAATCTTTTTTCACACCGTCATAACTCTTTACTTTACCAATTTCTTTCTCAATATCTGCCTTTGCAATTGTTTCTGCTTGTTCCGCAGTAATACTTGCAGCTGCAGGAATATTTTTATCATCTAAATTCGGAATAACTTGTCCGAAGAATGCTTTTACATTATTTTCTTTATCAAGTGTAACAGTTTGATCAGAACCGTACACAGGAATGTTATTATGTTTCTCAACTAGCTTCACATGTGTCGTATCAGATTCAGCGTCTTTTTCTTCCCCAACGATATTAAAATGCTTTTCAATATTTCCTGCTAATTTAAACATATCTTTCTTACTCTCTAAGTATTGAAAGACCGTCTCTTTTTTATCTAGTCCTTCCGGTGCTTTCCATTCTTCACCTATGTATGCAGGTGTTTTAAATTCTTGATGATATTGAATTTTTTGTTCTTCCGCTTTCGTTGTCGTTGCCCCAAACGCTCCAAATCCCCCGGCGATAACAGTTAACGCTAATGCTGATGAAATGACTTGCTTTTTCACTATAACATTCCCCATTCCCATAAAGATTTTTGACACTTTTATAAAATTCTGATTTTTTCAGCCGATACCTCCACCGAAAATTTGAGAAACATTTTTCAGACAATTCCAATCAAAAAAGAGGACATCCTATTGGATATCCTCTTTTTTACATATTTTATTGTTTTTTCAATTCAATTGCTAAATAATGAGATTGCTCTTTTGCTTCAATATGAATATCTTCTTCTACCGCTTCTGCTGCATCACGCATAACAAGATTTTCACCATTGATTACACTGCTTCCTTCAATTTGTACAAGGTACAATTGACGGCCTTCTTTCACTGGAAAATGAATTTCTTTTCCAGCCTCTAATGATAAGGAGTATAAATTCGCATCTTGGTGAATTTGAATTGGTGCATTTCCTTCTACTGAAGATACCATATGAAACCATTCATTTTCGCGCTTGCTCCAATCAAATTTAAACTCACCATAGTTTGGTTTATGATCCGCACGGTCTGGTAAAATCCAAATTTGTAATAAACGCAGCGTTTCATCGCCTAAATTATGCTCGCTATGAAATACACCCGTGCCAGCACTCATATATTGAACATGTCCACGCTCAATCGTTCCGCGATTTCCCATGCTGTCTTCGTGTGTTAAAGCACCATCTACAACGTAAGAAATAATCTCCATATCACGGTGCGGATGCATATCAAAACCAGTTTGTGCTGCTACTAGATCATCATTAATAACACGTAACGCTCCGAAGTTCATGTTATTTGGGTTATAGTAATTAGCAAAAGAAAAATGAAAATGTGTATTTAACCAGCCATGATTTGCTCTGCCCATATTTTTATGATCAACTTTTCTAAACATACCCTTCACCTCATACTATCTCGAATTCGAGATTTATTTTAAAATTTCTTCTTACTGTAACTTTTTTAGTAATGTTAATAATTGCTTTTGTTCCTCTATATTTAAATTATGAAACTTCTCTGCTTGGAACGTTTCTTGAGGTGGGACGATTTCCTCATATAAAGCTCTTCCCTTTTCTGTTAAAGAAATATATTTCGTAGTACCCTCTTGTTCACGCGAAATCCACTCAAGCTGCTCCATTTTATTTAAAAGCTGCGTTACATTTCCTTTCGTAACAAATAGCTTATTTCCAAGTTCTTGCTGCGTTAAACGATCATGTCCTCCAACTTGAGCTAACACATCAAACTGGGCGGCAGATACATTCCATTTCTTCAAATGCTGATTCGTCTCACGAATACTCTTATTATAAAAACGTGATAAACGAAACCATAATAGTAGCCCTAATCTATCTCCTGTTTTCATTTCATCACCTCGCTCGTTTTATACCATTAGTTTAGAACTAAACTTTATAAAAGTCAAATACTTATTTTTAATAAGCACAAAGAAAGCACAGCGCTATTTCTCCACTATGCTTTACATTAACTTTCTATTCTTATATTCATCCAATTTCCTCTCCGCGAACTTCCTCGCATCTTTTTCAATCCACCGCTCTTCGTACCGTTCACTTCCCACATACAATATATCTCTCTTATGCTGCATCGCATGGCGAAATTCATGCAGTAGCGTTTTGAGAACTTGTTCATACTCTTCCCACATACAAACGAAAATTAATTGCTTTTCTTTATGATAAAAACCACCTACTGGAAATAAGAACTCTTCTTCCTCTTCCCCTAATGATAGAAGCACATCGTTTGCATCACACGTATCACAAAAAATAACGGGCGTTTTACATGCTTCAATAAGAGAAAACAAATCCTCTCTCAGCTTTTTGACATCCCAAGGAAGCTCCGAATCCAACACATACCAATTCTCTACCTGTTGATATACATTTTGAAACTGGAGTTCCATTTTTCTATAATCCCCTTTCCAAGCACCCTTTTTCTATATGTATGCCACAATATGGTAAATATTAAACGTATTCTTTCATCCTTGAAAAAATACCAATAAAAAAGGAACCTATGTCGACATAGATTCCTTTTCCGTAATCACTTTTTTTTCATCACTTTTTTTAATACAAAATAACCAATTGCACAAACAATAGCAGCAAGTGCAAAGTATTTCACATATGGCCCCGCAACTTTATTAATGCTTTCCCACTCTGTTCCTAATTTAAAACCTAAATATACAAACACAATCGACCACGGAATAACAGCTAATGTAGTTAGCGTAATAAACTTAGCATGTGACATTTTCGCAATACCCGCTGGTATCGAAATAGCATGACGCACAACCGGAATAAAACGTGCAGTAAAGATAACGCCAGTTCCATAACGATTAAACCAATCTTCAGCATAATCAATATGTTTCTTCTGAATTAAAATATATTTTCCATATCGTTCAAGAACAGGTCTTCCTCCATATCGACCAATCCAATAAATGAATAGTTGTGCGATTACACCACCAATTGTACCGAACGCGACAGCGCCCCAAAATGTAATGCTTCCTGTTGATACTAAATAACCTGCATAAGACAATACGATTTCACTTGGAATAACCTCTAGCATTAATCCCAGCATAATTCCCCAATAACCAAGTCCTTCTAAAAAAACTAAAACTGAATGAATCAACTCTCCTAGCATCATTTACCTCTCTTTACTGTTTTCATTGCAAAAATAAAAGTACAAGCAGGAAATATCTTGTACTTTTATTTTTTTAAATTTAGTTAGTCTTCGTATCCCACTTAAAGATTTTATTTAAGAATTTATATACATTCTTCGACTCTTTTGTCAGGAGTGGTCCTAAAATGGATAGTATAAGCACGTATAGTGCTGAGAATGGTTTTAAGACTGACATTAAACCACCGGCGATACCGATATTAGCCATAATGATGGAGAACTCTCCTCTTGAAACGATTGTTAATCCGATATTTGTTGATGCTTTATGAGATAATCCAGCTTGTCTTCCTGCAATCATTCCCGCTACAAAGTTACCGATTATCGTAAGAAGGACAGCACCTAACGTTAACCATATCGCTCCGCCTAATGAGAACGGATCAATACTTAACCCGAAGCTGAAGAAGAAAATAGCTCCGAAAAAGTCTCTAAATGGAACAACAAGATGTTCAATTCGGTCACTATGCTCCGTCTCAGAGAAAACTAATCCTAGAAGAAGTGCTCCAATTGCTTCTGCAACGTGAATTGTTTCTGAAAAACCAGCAATGAAGAATAAAGAAGCAAATACTACAATAATAAAGATTTCATCTGAGCTAATATTGAGCAATTTATTTAATAACGGTGTAGCCTTTCTAGCTACTATAAAGAATAGAAGCATATATCCTAAAGCAATTCCAATTGAAGTAAGGGCACCTAAGAAGGAAGCGTGATCCCCAAGTACTAAACCAGAAACAACTGATAAATATACAGCAAGGAATATATCTTCAAACATAATAATTCCTAAAATTAATTCGGTTTCATTATTACCAGTTCTTCTTAAGTCCACTAACACTTTAGCAACGATAGCGCTAGAAGAAATCGTAATAATACCCGCAATAATTAAGATTTCTAGTAATGGGAATCCCATTATAAATCCGTATAACAAACCAAGTGAAAAGTTAATTAAAATATAAATCGTTCCGCCAATCGCAATAGAGCGTCCAGATTTAATTAGTTTTTTCATTGAAAATTCTAATCCTAGATAGAATAGAAGGAATAGAACCCCAATCCGTCCAAGGAAGGAAATTACACTTGCACTTTCAATAAATTTGAGATCGATAACACCTATTGTCGGTGCATGCGGTCCCACTAACATTCCAAGAACGATTAGAAAAGGAATTACTGAGAATTTAAATTTCCCTGCAATTACCGCTGCAATTGCCACTAAAACTAAAGCTGTACCAACTTCAAAAATTAACGTATCCATCTAGTCAGTCCCCCCTATTTGAAAGTAATTCATTAATGATTTTTTTAATTTCTTCTCTCTCACCTGAAACTACAAGCATATCTCCTTCTTCAATTACTGTTTCTGGTCCTGGATTAAATAGCTTCTTCATGTTCTTCTTCATAACTGCGATGATCGTTACGCTATATGTTTTTCTTATTTCAAGATCGCCAATTGTTTTTCCGATTGCTGGAGCTGAATTCTCCACTTTAAACCACTCAATCGCTAAACCTTCAAAAACCATCTCAACATTTTCTAACGCCCTAGGCTTATATACCATTCCACCTAATATTGCTGCGATTTGTCTTGCCTCTGAGTCACGTAGTGAAATACTTGAGATGCTTTCTTCATGGTCTGAATCAAAATGATACATTTCTCTACGTCCATCATCATGAATGACAATTACCATCTTTTCGTTACCTTTCGTAACGATTTG
The DNA here is from genome assembly GCF_057809515.1 of Bacillus sp. FG16. Lineage (NCBI taxonomy): Bacteria > Bacillati > Bacillota > Bacilli > Caryophanales > Bacillaceae > Bacillus > Bacillus sp. FG16. The sequence goes on along the minus strand of NZ_JBMDKC010000040.1, from coordinate 21,509 downwards.
AAACTTATAACCAATACCCGGAAGTTCACTTTCTCTAATATTCATTTTTAGCTCCTCCACAACTTTTTTATTTTAATTTTCTGTTTTTCTGTCTTTTATTCATGCAATCAACTTTAGAAATTCTAACCACTCAGGATATTTGTGGTTTGGAAATCTTTTATTGTAATAATAAGTGGCCCCTAAAAAGATACTTAAAGATGTAATGATAAAAAATATATTGCTTCTCATTTTCAAACTCTCAAGGCTTACTTTCAATAAAGATTCTTCTCTCAAATTATCCCCACTTTCTCGCTTTAAATTTAGTTTTTTAAAATGTAAATAATTCTAAAAATATTATGATGTAACATAATCATAACACAAAAATGATTTAAGTAACATAACTTTTTAGAAAAATTGATTCTCGTATATTTTTTGCATATAATTTTCTTATTACGAAAAAAAGGAAGTGTATTATATGGTTGATATCTTTAGCAGATTCCTTGAGGTAACGAATAATATTTTATGGTCATATATTCTTATTGCAATGCTAATCGGCTTCGGTCTTTATTTTTCTTTTAAATTAAAATTTGTCCAAATTACTCAATTCAGTGAGATGGTCAGTTTAATTAGTAAAGGATTCAATCGAAAAGAAAAGAAGAAAGATAGCATCTCTCCATTCCAAGCATTTTGCTTAAGTGCAGCAGCACGTATCGGTATCGGGAACTTAGCCGGTGTAGCACTAGCAATTTCAATGGGTGGACCTGGCGCAATATTTTGGATGTGGTTTATCGCGATTATCGGAGCAGCTACTAGTTTTGTAGAATGTACGCTTGCGCAAATTTATAAAGTAAAAGATGGAAGCAGGTTCCGTGGTGGCCCAGCATACTACATGGAAAAAGGGTTAAACAAACGCTGGATGGGTGTCTGGTTTTCACTTCTTATTACAGTTACGTACGGATTAATTTTCAATTCAGTTCAAGCCAATACAGTAACAATAGCGTTTGAAAATGCTTTTGGTCTAGAGCGAACGATCGTAGGAGCTCTATTAGCTGTATTAGTTGCAGTTATTATTTTTGGTGGTATTAAAAGTATTTCACGTATTACCGAAATGATTGTTCCTCCAATGGCAATCGTTTATATCGGTGTGGCTGTTTTTGTTGTTATAAAAAACTTCAATATGTTACCAAGCATTTTCATGGAAATATTTAATGGTGCATTCGGATTAGATCAAGCCATCGCTGGTGGTATTGGTGCAGCAATCAAATACGGAATTCAGCGCGGTTTATTTGCGACAGAAGCAGGTATGGGTAGCTCTCCTAATGCCGCTGCAACTTCAGATGTATCTCACCCCGCTAAACAAGGATTCGTTCAAGCATTAGGTGTTTTCGTAGATACATTCTTAGTATGTACATCAACAGCATTTATCGTATTATGTTCTGGACTTTACAAAGGATCGAATTTAGAAGGTATCGAATTAACACAAAACGCATTAAGTTCACAAATCGGACCGTGGGCAACCACTTTCTTAGCGATTATTATTTTCCTATTCGCTTTCAGTTCTCTACTAGGAAACTACTATTATGGTGAAACAAATATTGCATTCATTAAAGAAAGTAAAACATGGTTAATGATTTATCGTGTTGCAGTTGTCGGAATGGTATTCTTCGGATCAATCGCTGCTCTTAAAACAGTTTGGAGTTTAGCTGATTTATTCATGGGACTAATGGTATTCACAAACTTAATTGCCATCTCATTCCTTAGCAAATTTGCTTACGCTGCATTAGTAGACTATTTGAAGCAGAAGAAACAAGGAAAAGATCCTGTCTTCGTTGCAAACTCTATCCCTGGCTTAAAGAATACAGAGTGCTGGGATGGACCGGATGTAGAAGAAAAGCAAAAAGCTGTTTAACAAATAAAAGCGGAAGCGGCTCATTTAGAACAAGAGCCATATCTCAAACAAAGGCCCTATTACTTCACCGTAATAGGGCCTTTTATTTACAACAGTTCATAATTTGTTCAAATTAATTCCAGCAAAAGGGTTGATTTATAGAGATTACTAGATTATAATAATTATAAATTAGTAATTGATATCACATAACAACTCAAAAGGAGATTGATCATAATGAACAAACAAGTAATCGAAGTATTAAACAAACAAGTAGCAAACTGGAGCGTTTTATTCACAAAACTTCACAACTTCCATTGGTACGTAAAAGGACCTCAATTCTTCACATTACACGAGAAATTCGAAGAACTTTACACAGAATCAGCTACTCACATCGATGAAATTGCAGAACGTATTTTAGCAATTGGTGGCAAACCAGTAGCAACAATGAAAGAATACTTAGAACTATCTTCTATTCAAGAAGCTGCATACGGAGAAACTGCAGAAGGGATGGTCGAAGCAATCATGAAAGACTACGAAATGATGCTAGTCGAACTGAAAAAAGGCATGGAAATCGCTCAAGACTCTGACGACGAAATGACATCTGACCTACTACTAGGTATCTACACAGAACTAGAAAAACACGCTTGGATGCTACGTGCGTTCTTGAATCAATAATAGACTTTAAAGCGGAAGCGGCTCGTTCAGAACAGGAGGGTGTTGGAACTCCTGATTACGAGGCGCTTTTTGCCTCGAATGAAGGAGTGAAACAACCGACTGTTCTAGCCGCTGGAGCTGGATATTAATTTAAAGCGGAGGTGACTTGCTCAGAACAGGAGGGCATTGGAGCTCCTGACGAAGAGGCGTTTTTTGCCTCACAGGAAGGCGCGAAATGACCGACTGTTCTAGTCACTGGAGCTGGATATCATTAAAAGCAGAAGCGGCTCGTTTAGAGTCGCTTTTTTATGTAATGGTCGCACTTAACGGTACACGAAATTATATCAACGATTTTTCAAATATATCGATCATAACTCGCAATATATCAACGATTTGACAAAGGATATCAATTTGCCGACAAATCACGACAATATCAGCGCCCCTCTCCCCTACTTTTATCAATATATTACAATCTCATCTATGTTAAAATATAGGAAACACCCTTTAGTATCATAGATCCAAAAAGCTTTTCCAAATTCATCATTTACTACTTAAATGACGGGAGTGGTTCAGTTGAAAGACTACTTAATTAGAGCATTTTTTGCGTTGATAACAGTTGGGGTTCTCTTACTTATAGCTAATATTTTCAATATACGTGTCGAGGTTAAAGACTATGCTTTCCTCGTTGTCGTAGCAATTGGTGGCGGATGGGGTGGCTGGTACCTGTATAAAAAACAAAATAAAAATAACAATAAAGGCATTCCGAAATAATATGGAATGCCTTTATTCTATATTACATAATTAAACTTAAACCAATAATAAAAGTAGTCCCCAAAAAATATCATAAAAACCCATATTCTATGGTAAATAAAAAGAATTCATTTTGAATATAGAAACAGTCCAAAATCTTGCATAACAGAGGTATAACCCATTTGCCGCAACATTGTGGCTATATTCCCACGGTGATATGCTCCGTGGGTGACCACGTGTAGTATTGTTTCAGAAACCGTCGTATCTAGGTGCCCAGCATATGGATTATCAACCTCAACCACTTTTTCATAATCTTGTTGACTACTTAAAAGTACTTTATATCGTTTAGATAATTCATAAAAACTAGTTTTCATTTCCTCAATATTTTTTGTTTCCAGCTGCTCTCTCAATTGGTCTGTGTGTACCATTGCATCACTCATGCTTTTACCAGAAATAATCTCAAACCAGGCTAAATCTGTGAGGTATATGTGAGACATTACTTTTGCCACCGAAGAAAAACCACTCTTAACTTCCTTATGGAAAATGTCTTGCGGTAGTTCTTTTAAGCGATTTAAAATAACTTCATTTGCCCATAAGTGGTAATTATACATTTTTAATACAGAACGCCCCATGCTCATCTCTCCTCCAATTTTCACTTTAATGATTAGATTATGATACATAGCTGATTAAAAATTTCCAAAGGATTACATCTATAAAATTTATTCTGATTTCGATTAAAAAAACCTCTACTAACTTCATAAAAACATTCGGTATCTTCCAAAATCTGACCCTTTAACGGAACAATTATATATCACTCAATAATTCCTTACTCACCCTTTATTCAGATGTTCTTTTTTAATTCATCAAAACATCTCTCCATCTACTTCCCCTCTTCAAACGCTTCCACATCTCATTATCAATATATTGAACCAAATTAAAAACACATGCTTTTTTAAAATAAACTTACATGTGTTTCCAAAGACATCTATAAAAAACAAAGCAATCAAAATGATAAAGGCATTCCAAAGTAATATGGAATGCCTCTTTTATTGCCTTCTGTAATAAATAATGAAATTCAGACCACTAATACAACCAATCGCAATAAACATACAAAACGATTGTGGATCTCCACCTAGATTATACTCATCAACGATAAAACCAATCATAAAGAGCGTTATCGCCGAAACACCGATACACAATATCGAAATAAACCAAAGCGAAAATTCATTAATTAGCTCTTTCTTCTGTGTTGAAACAATTAGCATAACAAGAATAGACGCTGCTAAAATACTTTTAAAAACCGGACGTAAATACACAAACTCCTCCATCTATTTCTCCTTTCCCAAAAACATTACATCTAAACATTAACATATTTAACCAAATTAAAAACACATGCCTTTTTCAATTAAAACGACATGTGTTTCCGTATTTGCTATGATAGTTGCTTCCACTTCGTTCCCAAAACAGGACGCTCATAATTTTGGATTGCATGAATTAGTTTATCTGCCGTCTCAGCTGAAACGATCAATTCTTTATTTGATGGATTCATAAATCCTTCTTCTGCTGCACGTTCAACCATTTGCAGAATTGGTCCATAAAAACCTTTTATGTTTAATAAACCAACTGGCTTATTGTGTATACCAATTTGTGACCAACATACAACTTCAAATAGTTCTTCAAACGTTCCGTATCCGCCTGGAAGCGCAATAAAAGCATCTGCAAGCTCTGCCATTTTCGCTTTACGTTCGTGCATTGTTTCTACTTCAATTAATTCTGTTAATCCTGTATGTACAATTTCTCCTCGAAATAGACCGCGTGGCATAACACCTGTTACACGTCCACCTAAACGAAGAACTTCGTTTGCTACTTCTCCCATTAATCCAACGCATGAACCACCGTATACGAGCTCATACTCGTTCTCAACAAACATTTTACCTAACTGAATTGCCTGCTCTTTAAACTCTGGTCTCTCCCCTAAATTAGAACCTGCAAACACACAAATCTTTCTCATTCCTACACCCCGAAACTATATATTGTTATGATACAATTGACATTGTACAACATATTGAGGAGATGAGGAAGAAATGGATATCGTTGCATTCCAAAGATGGGTTGAGGAATTTTACGAAAAACGAAGCTGGTCACAGTATAATGCCTTTATTCGCTTAAATTTCTTAACTGAGGAAGTTGGGGAAGTTTCACGAGTCGTTCGCGCTATTGAAATCGGCCGCGATCGCCCTGATGAAGATGCGAAAACAGAAGAAGAGCTAAAACAAGAACTAAAAGAAGAACTTGGCGATGTACTATCTAACCTTATTATTCTTTCGCAAAAATATGATTTAGATTTACAAGACATTATGGACGCACACGTCACAAAGCTTTCGAAAAGATTCGAAGCATCTAAATGAGAATATTATCAATTATGGTATAATATTATTGTCACAATACTAAGGGGGATTTTATGTTATCAAAAAAATTGCACGACGCATTAAATGAACAAATGAACTTTGAATTTTACTCTGCCCATGCTTATATGGCAATGGCTGCTTACTGTACAGCTGAGAGCTATGATGGATTCGCTAACTTTTTCCTTGTACAAGCTGAAGAAGAACGTTTCCACGCAATGAAGCTTTACAACTATATTAATGACCGCGGAGAGCGCGCTATTATTACTGGATTTGATAATCCGAATAACGAATACGAATCTGTATTAAACGCTTTTGAAGTCGCACTTGAGCACGAGCGTGAAGTAACGAAACGTATTTACAACTTATCTGATATCGCTTGGGATGAGCGTGAACATGCAACAATTACATTTTTAAAATGGTTCGTTGACGAACAAGTAGAAGAAGAAGCTTCATTCGATAGCATCATCCAAAAACTAAAACGTATTACAAGCGATTCAAACGCACTGTTTATGCTAGATGCTGAATTAGAGAAACGTACATTTACGCCTCCAACTGAGTAATATTTCAATCACCTTAATACATGTATTAAGGTGATTTTTTTGTTTGCTCTCTATCTTAAAATCACCTTAAATTTCCTCATATTTGACATAGTGCCAGATATAAAATGGTATTATTTTCAATATAAAAACGAATATACGAGGAGAGGAAAAATGAATCAACGTGTAGAATCTGTTGATGCAATTCGTGGTTTCGCTTTGTTTGGCATTTTACTAGTCAATATGACATTAATTCAATTTGGGTTCTTCACCAGTGAAAAACCCACTTATCTATTTGGCGATCTTGATAAAGGTGCTAATTGGTTTATTCAATTTTTCGGCACACATAACTTTATATCCCTATTTTCTTTTCTATTTGGACTTAGCATTATTTTGTTACAAAAAAGTATTATCGCAAAAGGAAAAAAATTCTTCCCCACATACATAAGACGTATTATCATTCTTTTACTACTCGGCTACATTCATGGCACTTTTGTTTGGGAGGGAGATATTTTATTTGCATACGGAATAATCGGGATTTTTTTAATGATATTCATCAATCGAAAACCGAAAACTTTGCTCATTTGGGCGATTATTCTACTCGCACTTATTACACTTATGTCTTATCAAACTGATCCATCTACAAATATAAATGATTTCGCACCTTATACTGAAAAAGAACATAAAGTCCATCAAACTGGAAGCTATATGGATCACGTCAACTTTAGATTGACTGAAAATCCTTTTGATTACATGGGAATTGACGGTGCATTCGGATTATTTTTTATATCAGTTTTCGCAATAATTTTTATGTCTCCACTGTTCCTACTCGGAATGTATGTAGGGAAAAAAGGCTGGCTATTTGAGGTCAGTAAACATATACCTGCTGTCAAAAAAATATGGTTTGCCACCGGTCTCTTCTCTTTTACAATTAAAATCTTAGCTATGTTCGTAAAGCACCCGCTTTTAATTATGTTACAAGATGGCCTTACACCAGTAACTATGACCTTCTTTTACGGAAGCACAATCATTTTATTATTCCATTACAAAAAAGCAACCCGTCTACTAACATACATGGCGAACACGGGGAAAATGTCCGTTAGTAATTACTTAGCACAATCTATTATCGCAACAACCATTTTTTACGCATATGGATTTGGCTTATACGGGAAAATCGGATATTTCTTCGGTATTCTTTTAACCATCGGAATTTATACAATTCAATTATTCGTTAGCACCTATTGGCTCCAGAAATACCGAATGGGGCCAGTGGAATATGTGTGGAGACTGGGAACTTATTTAGAGAAACCACGTTTTAAAAGAAACTTGGATAAAGCAAGTTAAACAAAAAAAGCAATGAGCCTACGCTCATTGCTTTTCTTAATTTATTAAAGCATAACCCCAACGATAATCGCTGATAATATACTTACTAACGTTGCACCGTATACAAGTTTTAAACCGAATGATGAGACAACGTTTGCTTGTTTGCCATCAATACTCTTCGTTGCACCTGCGATAATTCCGATAGATGAGAAGTTCGCAAATGATACAAGGAAGATAGATAAAATACCTACTGTACGAGCTGATAAATCGCCAGCTACTTTTCCAAGGTCAAGCATTGCAACGAATTCGTTCGTTACTAATTTTGTTGCCATAATTTGTCCTGCTTGTAACATCTCTGATGTTGGAATACCCATTACGAATGCTAATGGTGAGAAGATATATCCTAAAATGCTTTGGAATGTGATTCCGAAAATTGAATCGAATACACCATTAATTGCTGTAATTAATGCTACGAAACCGATTAACATCGCCGCTACTGTTACAGCGATAGAGAAACCAAGCATAATATATTCGCCTAACATTTCAAAGAATGTTTGTTTCTTGTCTTCTTGTAATTCTAAAATATCGTCTTCTTCTTTTACTTCATATGGATTAATGATATGAACGATAATGAATCCACTGAATAAGTTTAATACAAGTGCTGTTACTACATATTTTGGATCAATCATTTTCATATAAGAACCGACGATTGACATCGATACTGTAGACATTGAAGATGCACAAAGTGTGTATAAACGATTTTTCGGTAATTTGCTTAGTTGATCTTTTACTGTAATGAATACTTCCCCTTGACCAACGATTGCAGCTGCTACCGCATTATATGATTCTAGTTTTCCTAAACCGTTAACTTTACTTAATAGGAAACCGACTGCACGAATGATAATCGGTAAAACTTTAATATGTTGCAGGATCCCGATTAATACTGCTAAGAAAATAATCGGTAATAATACTGTTAAGAAGAATGGTGCTTGTCCATCGTTTGCTAGACCACCAAATACGAAATTAACCCCAGCTTCCGCAAATTTTAAAATAGAACCAAATCCATCTGCGATTCCTTTTACTAATACAAATCCGACCTTTGTATTTAGTAAGAAATACGCAAGTACCAATTGAATGACAAGCATAAGTGCAATTGGTTTATATTTAATCTTCTTACGATCTGAACTGATAAGGAAACCTAGTACAAACACTACAAGTAAACCGACTAGAAACATTACTATTTTCATATGTGAATCCCCCACTTCTCCCACGAATTGTTGGTCGTATAACGTATAACGAATGACGTCTGACCATTGTTGTTAAAAAAATTTAAAACCCCTAAAACTATTCAACTGTCATCTAAAATCAGTAAGCGTTTACATAAATTGCAATTTATAAAAGGTAGCTTCTTCTCTCCTACCATACTTGAAAGTCTGAAATTGATACCACCTACAAATCAAATTGTAAGCGTTATCTAGGTGAAATGCAATATAAATTTTAAAAGATTTTTATATGTTAATATATTCCTAATTAATTGGTTTTTTCATGCAAATTTACCATAAAAAAATAGCCCTAGCTATGAGCTAGAGCCATCCTTTTTTATAACATAACACCAACGATAATTGCTGATAGAATACTTACTAATGTCGCACCGTACACAAGGCGTAGACCGAATGATGATACAACATTTGATTGATTTTCATCGATACCTTTCGTTGCACCTGCGATAATTCCGATAGATGAGAAGTTCGCAAATGATACAAGGAATACAGAAAGAATACCAACTGTACGAGCCGATAAATCACCAGCTACTTTTCCAAGATCAAGCATCGCAACAAACTCGTTTGATACTAATTTTGTTGCCATAATTTGTCCCGCTGTTACCATCTCCGCTTGCGGGATACCCATTACGAATGCTAATGGTGAGAAAATATATCCTAAAATAGCTTGGAATGTAATACCGAACATTGAATCAAACAAGCTATTGATTGCTGTAATTAATGCTACGAAACCAAGTAACATAGCTGCTACTGTAATCGCGATTGTGAAACCAAGCATAATGTACTCGCTTAGCATTTCAAAGAATGATTGTTTTTTCTTATTTTCTAATTTCAGTGTATCTTCTTCTTCTGTAATATCGTACGGGTTAATAATATGAATGATAATGAAACCACTAAATAAATTTAATACAAGTGCTGTTACTACATATTTCGGTTCAATCATTTTCATATAAGAACCAACAATTGACATCGACACTGTCGACATAGAAGATGCACATAATGTATATAAACGATGTTTTGGGATTTTACTTAATTGATCTTTTACTGTAATAAATACTTCTGCTTGTCCAACAATGGCAGCTGCTACTGCGTTATATGATTCTAGTTTTCCTAGACCATTTACTTTACTTAACAACGTACCAATAGCACGAATAAATATCGGTAAAATTTTAAAGTGTTGCAGAATTCCGATTAAAACCGCAAAGAATACGATTGGTAATAACGCTGTTAAGAAGAATGAAACCTCTCCTTTATTAACAAGACCACCAAATACGAAAACGATTCCAGCTTCCGCATATCCAAGAAGTGCGCCAAATCCATCTGAAATTCCTTTTACTAAAATATAACCAACTTGTGTATTTAATAAGAAATAAGATAATACTAGCTGAATAATAAGCATAATTGCGATTGGTTTATACTTAATCTTCTTTCGATCGGCACTTATAAGAAAACCGAGTACAAATACAACGAGTAATCCTACAAGGAACATAACAAACTTCATTAATAAAATCCTCCATTTAACTCTTCATTAACGTTGAACGTCTGACCATTCAAAACAAGAAATAATCCGAACTTTCCATTTCTCCTCCAAAATCTTCAATCGGATAGGAAAGATCATAAAACCTCTTATTTCAAAGGCATTTTCCATTCTAACATAAATCACAACTCATATCCGCACTTTTCTTAAAAAAATACATTTTATTATGAAACATTCATGAATGTTCGTCTTTTTCATTATAAAGCGAAACTTTAATGAGCAGAAGTTTCACTTCACACAAATAGCTGAACCAACAAAAAATGAGCATCAAGTTTCACTTGATGCTCACCTCATTATACCGCTTTTTCTTTATCAGCTACCGCTGGCTTATCCCAACACTCTGTATTGTTCAAACCTGGAATAGACTCCGCATAAAAGACTGGATCTTTCCCTTGTTTCTTTTGCTTAATATAATCTGATAACGCTGCGAAAGCGTACTTAGAAAGGAATACAATTGCTACTAAGTTAATAACAGCCATAATTCCCATAAATAAATCTGCTAAATCCCAAACGATTTGAATTGTCGCTACAGACCCTAGCATAACCATACCAAGTACAGCAATGCGGTATGCATTTAATAACACTTTACTTCCATTTAAGAACTCAATATTTGTTTCACCATAGTAGTAGTTACCTACTAATGAACTGAATGCAAACAAGAAGATTGCCACTGCCACAAATATAGAAGCCCATGGACCGATATGTTGACTTAACGCCTGCTGCGTTAATTGAATTCCATTTAAATCAGCTGCATTATGCACGTCTGATAAAAGAATGATAAATGCTGTACAACTACAAATTAATAATGTATCTGTAAATACCCCTAAAGTTTGAATGAAACCTTGTTTAACTGGGTGCGTTACGTTCGCAGTCGCTGCTGCGTTTGGCGCACTACCCATACCTGCTTCATTTGAGAATAATCCACGTTTTACCCCTAATAAAATCGCAGCTCCTAATCCTCCGCCTACTACTTCTTTAATTCCGAAAGCATGTAAGAAAATTTCTTTAAATACATATGGAATTGCCGTAATGTTTGTTACAACAACGAATAATGCCACTGTTACATAAATAATTGCCATTACTGGAACAATCATTTCAACCGCGCGAGCAATTCGTTTTACTCCGCCGAAAATAATAATTGCAAGTAAACCAGCCATAACAAGACCTACTAATCTGCTATCTGTTTTAAATGCACCATCAAAGGCAGCTGCTACAGTATTAGACTGTACAGCGTTAAAAATCAATCCGAAACTTACTGTTATTAGAACAGAGAACACAACACCTAACCAGCGTTTCTTTAAACCCTTTTCCATATAATATGCTGGGCCCCCACGGAATGCATTCCCATCTTTTACTTTATAAATTTGCGCTAATGTGCTCTCTACAAATGCAGAAGCACCCCCAATTACCGCGATTAACCACATCCAAAATACTGCTCCTGGACCACCTGCTGAGATCGCAATAGCTACACCAGCTAAGTTACCAGTACCTACACGAGAAGCTGTACTCATACAAAACGCTTGGAATGATGATACACCGCTCTTCTCTTTTTGCGCTTTTCTCGTTTTCGAGCTTGCCCCATCCCCAAGCAAACGAATCATTTCACCGAAGTAACGAACTTGGACAAATTTCACACGAAATGAAAAATAGAGTCCTAACCCAATTAACATCGCAATAATGACATATGACCAAAGGACATTATTTACATCCCCAATTACCTTAGTTAAAAAATCCATATTTGCATTGCCCCCTCTTCCTAACAATAAGAAAATTATATTCTAAAAACTTTAAGTAATCAAGAACTTTATGTTAGGTTTCGTGACATGAGTATGTCACTTATATTAACATACGTGTTTTTTTACATAAAAATCTAGCCATTACATGCATTTATCCTCTTCGACCAGTCATACTTTTAAAACAGTACGTTCCCTACAAATAACGAGAGAGAAATAAACAAAAACGTTATATTAATAATTACCTCTCATCCTTTTCATCATTTACTACAACAAAAAAGGCGAGCATCGAATTTACCTCGATGCTCACCTTTTCAATTACACTGCTTTTTCTTTATCTGTTACCGCTGACTTATCCCAACACTCTGTATTCGTTAAACCAGGAATAGAATCTGCACTGAAGACTGGATCTTTCCCTTGTTTCTTTTGCCTTACATAGTCTGCCAATGCAGCATACGCAAATCGACCAAGAAGTGTAATCGCAATTAAGTTCGTGATTACCATTAGACCCATAAATAAGTCTGCCATATTCCATACAACTTGAAGCGTCGCAACAGAACCGAATAATACCATTCCAACTACCGCAATACGGTAAATCGTTAACCACGTTTTGCTTTGCTTAATGAATTCAATATTTGTTTCACCATAATAGTAGTTTCCTAGAAGTGAACTAAATGCAAATAAGAAAATAATAATCGCTAAGAAACTGCTCGCCCATGGGCCAATTTGTGAACTTAATGCATTTTGTGTTAATTCAATACCTTCTAAATTCGTTGCTTTATATGCACCAGAACATAGTACGATAAATGCTGTTGATGTACATACTAAGAATGTATCTACTAATACTCCAATTGTTTGAATAAAACCTTGTTTCGCTGGATGCGTTACATCAGCTGTTGCTGCCGCGTTCGGCGCACTACCCATACCTGCTTCGTTCGCAAATAATCCGCGCTGAATACCATATTTCATCGCAGCACCGATACCGCCACCTACAGCTGAATCTAATCCGAATGCACCTTTAAAGATTTCCGTAAACACATCTGGTATTAAATAGAAGTTTTTAATGACAACAAAAATAGCTACCGCAATATAAATAAGCGCCATTGGCGGAACAATCATTTCCGACATACGTGCAATACTTTTTACACCACCAAAAATAATAACCCCAACTAATGCAGCTAATACAATACCAACAATATAACGCTCTAAGCCAAATGCATTTTCAAACGCTAATGTTACTGTATTTGCTTGTACTGAGTTGAAAATTAAACCGTAACTAATTGTAATCAGAATAGAGAACCAAATCCCCATCCAACGTTTATTTAAACCTTTTTCCATATAGTAAGCAGGACCACCACGGAAGCCACTGCCATCTTTTATTTTATAAATTTGTGCAAGCGTACTTTCTACGAAACTTGAAGACGCACCGATAATCGCAATAACCCACATCCAAAATACAGCTCCGGGTCCTCCCATAGAAATAGCTAACGCTACACCAGCTAAGTTCCCGATACCAATACGAGCTGCAGAACTCATACAGAACGCTTGGAACGATGATACGCTGCCCTTTTTACGTGTCTTGCCAGTTAGTCCATCACTCATTAAACGAATCATTTCCCCTAAATGAGTAAGTTGTACGAATTTTAATTTAATAGAAAAATAAAGCCCTAAACCAATTAACATTGCAATAAGAATATATGACCAAAGAATCGTATTCGTCGACGAAACGAATTGTTCCAAAATATTCATACAATTAACCCCTCCTTTTCTCCATAAATCGAATTATATTCAAAAAATATTCAAAAATCAACATTTTTCGACATCTTGCGACTTCCAAATATTAGGTCCCTTCCAATGGATGCATTGTTCTTTTGTGATTTTACTTTCACAAGCTGTGCATACTAAACAAAAAATAATTTCATAAACAACACCATTGACAAAAATACATAACTGTAACTATAATGGTTACAACGGGTTGTAACAAACCTAATTACAATACATTCATTCATTTTCAGATATACACTTTAACAAAACACTTTGGAGGGATTTATTATGAAAATTGGAATTATCGGAGCAACTGGTAAAGCTGGAAGTCGTATTTTAAAAGAGGCATTAGATCGCGGACATGAAGTAACTGCAATCGTAAGAAATGCTGCAAAAATTACAGAAGAAAACGTAAAAGTTTTAGAGAAAGATGTATTTTCTCTTACATCTAACGATCTACAAGCATTCGATGTAGTTGTAAATGCATTCGGTGCTCCAGCAGGACAAGAACACCTTCACGTAGATGCAGGAAACGTACTTATTGAAGCTGTGAAAGGTGCACCAAATACAAAATTACTTGTAGTTGGCGGAGCAGGAAGCTTATTTGTAGACGAAGAAAAAACAACACGTGTATTTGATACACCAGGTTTCCCGGGCGAATACCTTGCAACAGCTCAAAACCAAGGTAAAAACTTAGAAATCTTGCAACAAACAAATGATATCACTTGGACATTCATCAGCCCTTCTGCACTATTTGCATTAGGAAAACGCACTGGTTCTTACAAAGCTGGCAAAGACAATCTTCTTGTTAACTCAAAAGGTGATAGCTACGTAAGTTACGAAGACTTCGCAGTTGCAGCACTTGATGAAATTGAAAACCCAAAACACGTAAACGAACGCTTCACAGTAGTTTCTGAAGCTGAATAATAGAAAAAGCTCGTAAAACATTATGTTTTACGAGCTTTTTCTTATTATTGCACTTGCTCTAATCCATTTTGAGTAATCTTAAAGAATATTTCTTGCCCCTTCATCGCATCCTCTTTTTTAACTAACTCATTCTTTTTGTACCAATTCAAACGACTCGGTTCCGCATGGTATACTTTCAACACGTCTCCATACTCAAATGCCGTTCCATTTACTTGCTCAGCGAAATTCTTTGAAGTCTCTTGTCCTTCTGCCGTTACATGCTTTTTCTCATTTCCATTTTGATCATAAATCGTAAGGCCTATATACTGTTCATTTACAAAGCGATAATGAATCTCATCATTTGTAAATGTTGCATGTAATTTCTTTTCAGCGTAGTTTAACGTAATAATTGAACGTGTTACATTAGACACACCTTGATATACTATGCTATCTCCATATGTAACTTCCACAGATACTTCTGTCACTTTCTTATTCCCAAAGCGATCTTTCGTTTCTACTTTCACTTTTTGTTCGCCAATCTTTGTTGTATCCGGCTTTTCTACAAATCCGAGTACTTCTCCATCTTTCACCTGAACAAAGTTTTTCGCTTCTAATTTTTCAGCGTCCGTTCCGATTACTACTTTTTGTGGGACTGCTGTTACTTCTTGCTGCGCTTCCACTCTCTCGAAACCTTTTTCCGTTAATTTAAAGTACAACTCTCGTTTCCCTTTACCGTTACTTACAAACTCATTTTTTTGATACCACTTCAATCGATCTGATTCTGCATGATATACCTTAATAACATCACCATAAGCGAATTCTACACCATTTAACTGTTCTGCAAAGTTTTTCGAACTCTCTTGCCCTTCTGCCGAAGCAACCTTCTTTTCATTTCCATTTTGATCATATAGCGTGATTCCCATATATTTTTCATTCTCAAAACGATAATGAACTTTAGCATCCGTAAATGTTGCCTGTAGCTTTTTCGCATTATGATCCGCAGTTACGATAGAACGCGTATTATTACCATCACCTTGGAAGACTAAGCTATCGCCATAGATGACTTCCAATGGCACTTCCGTCACTTTCTTATTTCCAAAACGATCTTTCGTTTCTATTTTCACTTTTTGTTCACCGATTTTTGTTGTATCCGGTTTTTCTACAAATCCAACTACTTCTCCATCCTTCACTTGAACAAAGTTTTTCGCTTCTAATTTTTCGACATCTGTTCCGATTACTACTTTTTGCGGTACTGCTGCTGTTACTTCTTGTTGCGCTTCCATTCTCTCGAAACCACGCTCTGTCACTTTAAAGATTACTTCATGAACACCGTACTCTGTATTCACTAGTTCATTCTTGTTATACACTTTAAATCTATCAAACTCTTTTTGGTATACCTTTACCATATCCCCATATTCAAACGCCATTCCGTTGAATTGTTCTGCAAATCCTTTTGTATTCTCAGATGCTTTTACTGATAGAGCTTTCTTCTCTTTTCCATCTTTATCGTATACAGTCATCCCCATATACTTCTCATCTGCAAATGACGTATGCATTGGACTTTCTGAATCTGTTGTACTGAATTTCTTTTCTTCATGTTTTAACGTGACAACTGACTTAATATTACTTTCATCATCCCATGTACCGAAGAACATAATGCTGTCTCCGTAAATGACTTCTAACGGTACTTCCGTCACTTTCTTGTGCCCAAAACGATCTTTCGTTTCTACTTTTACTTTTTGTTCACCGATTTTTGTTGTATTCGGTTTTTCTACAAATCCAACCACTTCTCCATCTTTCACTTGAACAAAGTTTTTTGCATCTAATTTTGCAACATCAGTTCCGATTGTCACTTTTTGTGGAATTACTGTTACTGTTTGCTCAGATTCCAATCTTTCAAATCCGTTTTCAGTAATTTTGAAAAGCAGTTCCTTTATCTCTTTATTTTTCCCTTCTCCCCCATATACACCTTTTTGATACCAATGTAAGCGAGAAGATTCTGCATGATACACTTTCAACACATCTCCATACTCAAATGCTAATCCATTTACTTCTTTGGCAAAAGCTTTTGTATTCTCCAAACCTTTTACCTCTATATTTTTCTTCTCTTTTCCCTCTTTATTGTACATTGTGAATTCAAAATACTTCTCATCTCCAAAGTAATCATGGATCAAATTACTCGTATCTGTCGCACTCATTTTCTTTGTATCATGATGTAACGTTATAATTGATTTCATATCGTCAGTGCCATAGCTTAGTCCGTATACAAGTAGGCTATCTCCATACGTTACTGTTAGAGGTACTTCCGTCACTTTCTTATTCCCAAAACGATCTTTCGTTTCTACTTTTACTTTTTGTTCACCGATTTTTGTTGTATCTGGTTTTTCTACAAATCCGAGTACTTCTCCATCTTTCACCTGAACAAAGTCTTTCGCTTCTAATTTTTCAGCGTCTGTTCCGATTATTACTTTTTGCGGTACTGCTGTTACTTCTTGCTGGGCTTCCATTCTCTCAAAGCCCTTTTCTGTTACTTTAAATAATAATTCTTTCTCTACCTTCGCCTTACCTTGTCCGATAAAGTCATTATTTTGATACCAATTAAAGCGATCTGATTCTGCATGATATACTTTAACAACATCACCGTACTCGAATTCTAGCCCATTAATTGCATTCGCAAATTCTTTTGCCTTTTCAATACCTTTTACAGTTGCTTTCTTTTTCTCAATCCCATTTTGATTTAGTAATGTAAATTCAAAATACGTCTCTTCTTTAAAATAGTGGTGCACTGGATTTAAATCAGCTGTCGCACTAAATTTTTTCTCATTATGTTGCAATGTTACAATTGATTTAATATCTGTATTATATTTAAGCCCTTTAAATACTAAACTGTCTCCATATGTCACTTCTAATGGAACTTCCGTCACTTTCTTATTTCCAAAACGATCTTTCGTTTCCACTTTTACTTTTTGTTCACCGATTTTCATTGTATTCGGTTTTTCTACAAAACCAATTACTTCTCCACCTTTTACTTGAACAAAGTTTTTCGCTTCTAATTTTTCAGCGTCTGCCCCGATTACCACTTTTTGTGGTACTGCTTCTACTTCCTGTATACCGTCTATTAGTTCATATCCTTGTGGAGTAATCTTAAAGAACTTTTCTTTTTTATTCTTAGCTCCACCTTGCTCTACAAGTTTATTACTTTGATACCAATCGAAGCGACTTGGTTCTGCATGATATACTTTCATAATATCGCCATATTGAAGTTCAACACCTTCAAGTTGCAAAGCAACTTTTTTAGAATTTTCTTGCCCTTCTATAGAAATATTTTTCTTTTCATTTCCATCCTTATCATATAAGGTAATCCCTACATACTTTTCATTTTTAAAGCGCTCATGGAACTCATTACCAACGAAAGAAACGTTGATTTTCTTTTCATCATGAAGGAGTGTTATAACAGAATTTACCTCATCACCGTAACCTTTAAATACCATAGTATCTCCATAAAGACTGTTAACTGGAACAGAAATGAAATTCCTCTGTCCTTTCTCATCCTCAATTTCTACTAATACCGCTCTTTTTCCAACCTCTAAATCCGGCCACATAATTCTACCTGTTACTTTTACATTTTCACCCAAATTTCGAACAAGACTATTCGCTAGATTTTCATTAAAATTCGCACCAACGATGAGATTTTGTACCACATTAGACGCTTCACCATAAGGAAGCCCGCCATATGGTTTCACTTGTTTTTCACGAATAATATTACTATCTGTTGCTTTCCATATTTCTTTTTCTAATTTAGGCAAATTTAAATTTCCGATTTTTTCTCTAACCTCATCATTTGGACTTAATCCCCATTTCTCAAAAAACGGCACTAAGTTTTGTTCAGCCGCTTTCGATGCCATATAAATAAACATTTGCTTTTTATCTTCATCTGAAGCAGGCATTTCAAATTCTGGTAATAAGCGATACATTTGATGTAAATTAGGGTAAAAATGCTCTCCATAAGCTAAATCAAGTTGCCAAAACATTACTAGTTTCTCAAATTCTTTCATCTTTTTTTGAGCATCAGGATTATCTAAGTAGGCAAAAGCTTTTTTATAATGACCATCTTCTTCTAGACTTGATTTATTGCCTAACATCCTTTGAACCGATAATGAATATATATTTACTGTTACTTCTCCTACACCTGACCAAAACCAAGGAGCTTGCTGATGTAAATGCCCTACTTCATGCCACGGTCCCCAGCCATCTCCTTGTAATCTCTTTATATTTAAAACCCTATCCATAGTCTCTGGAACATACCCTGTATGATAATGAGTAGCAAACATCCAATCATCTTTATCTGGTTTTCTCTTTTCAACAAATTGGATATAGTGGTTTGGAGCTTTTGACAACCCTACACCATCTTCAGATAATCCTGCTACAGAATTTTCAAAGCGAATAATCTTATCATGTAGCCTCATTAATTCTACTGGATCCGTCTCTCCCATATAGTTTTCCACTGCTTCAGGACTTGCAGTAATTAAACTTCTCTCACCCTTCAATTCAACTGCATAAGGATTTTTATACTTCTTTAACATTGCATCCCAATCTTTTTTTGTGTGTTTTCCTAAGATAAATAATGGAAAATGACTTCCTCCATGAATAACTGAAGCCGCTACTTCGCCATCATTATTCATATTATAAAAATACAGTATTCCACCTCTTGAAGATGAAATATTATTTTCACCAGGTTTTAACTCAAATTCTTCAAACCCTTTTTCATCGTATGACTTCGTTCCTATGAACGCTTTAATAGATTGCGTTCCTTTTATTTCAATTTTAATTTCTTCATTTGGACTAGCATAAATTCCAGTTGGTTCATTCGCTGAAAGTACATAACGTACTTTCAAGCGTTTTTGCTCTTCTTCAATACTACCTTTCCCAGGCAAATGAAACGTTCTCTGCTCCAAACGATTCTCTTTACTCTCTTCCAACTGCCCGCCCTTATTCTCTTCCAAAGGCGCCGCATATCCTTTCGATGCTTCGAAAGCTACTGGTGATAATAATGTAGATATACAAATACCAGCTACCAATACCCTACTCTTTTTCTGCTTTGACATAATCTGTGTCCCCTGTCCTTTTTTTAGACAAACCACCCTATATATTCATTTAATAAGAAATCCTATTATTTTTATAAAAACATTTAATGAATAGACTAATACCTCTCGCACCTATATCAATTACTACCGCATTTCTCTAAATATATTCGCTTTCTTATATTGTAAAATTTTTTATGTATTACGCCCCCTCACTTCTCTCTACTTGTGATGAGTTCTCTTCTTACATAAAAGGAAAAATAGTAAAAGATATATTTCAGTCTCGTCATCTATACATCTAAAAATAAAAATAGCAATAAAACCTTACATTTTCTTCATATATGACCATCTATAGGTAGTTTTTCCAAATGAATTTTACACGCTTTTACCTGCATTTAATAGCCTCCCCCCAAGAATAATATTACAATTTTGTGAATTTAATCTGTTAATCGTAACGTTAGGATTTTATTATATTTATATTATTTTCAAATATAATTTACTCTGTAAAAACACTATTTCTATCCCTTTTATTATTTTTTTAATATAATTTTAATCCTCACATACAAAAAGCATTGGCATACGCCAATGCTTTCTCATTATCTCTTTTGATTCGGTTTATGCGGTTCATTTGGAGTATATGGCTTATTTGGTTTATTTGGAGCCTCAGCCTTTTTCCAACTTACCGCTAACTCTGGACTTGTTTTTTCTTCACTACGCTCAAGTAATACTACTGCATTTTGAATAGTCGGTGTACCTTTATGCGCAATCCCTTGTAGTTTCGTTAAATTTCCTGATACTTTAAAGCTAAATCCACCAGCTGGTGTTTGTTTCGGAATTAAAATGCGGAACTTTTCTCCTACATTAAATTCTGTTTTTGTTTCGCCTTTTTCATTTGCAAATTTCACGCCCGCTGGTGCACCTGTTGCTTGCACTTTATATGTTCCGCTTTTTGCATTTGTTTCTACTGTATATAAACCTGTTTCAAAGAAATCATTTTTTAATACTGCTTCTTGTTCTTCTGTAGGAGTTACACTCATCGTAATTTCTTGTAACTCTTCACTAGCGTTTGCTTTTGCAACGATGTCTTTCGTTACTTTCTCTACATTTTTATTGCGGAAATCTAAATCATTAACATCAATTTGTTTTAACGCATTCCACACTGCCAGCTGCGTTGCGTAATGCGCCTCTCTCCAATCAGATACTCCTAATTCTTGTGGGCTCTTTTGTGGATATCCATTCAACAGTACACGGTACACATTAATATCCACTTTACCCATTTCTGGTAAATCTTGACCACTCGGAGATTTTAAATCTACATTTAAGCAAAATGCAATTTTTCCATCTGCCGTTTTAATAAGTTCTGTTCGAATTGGTTTCTTCTTTGACTTACTATAACTCCAATCCATTTCATACTTTGTATGGTCCATAACTTCTGCGAATGCTTTTTGAAGTGGGAATAATACAAATAAGACACTTAAAAACATAGCTACAAGTTTGAACGATTGCTTTATATTCATGTTTACAGCCCCTTAATAACAAACTTAATACTAAGTAGTATTTAATTAGAAAATATTTTTATGCACAAAAAAAGAGTGCATAAAAGCACTCTTTTTTCCAGGCTGTGGAGAAAGTCTTCTCTACAGCCTGTTTTTGTGTCTGAACCTCTTTTT